>JBPOHY010000152.1:0-3612 GCA_052035055.1 candidate division WWE3 bacterium
GATTGGAGACATAAAGGTTGAGGTCCTTGAAGGCGAAACTTTCCCACCTGATAAAGTATTAATTGCAAAAGTTTACCCAAGTGAAATGATTATGCACGAAGCATCCTCCTTAGTCCTAGATATAACAAACCTTAAGTTAAACGAAAAAACCAAATATTGGATACGTATCACGAGAACCAATATAGGAAGACATAGGTCTTTAGCTTGGTTTACAGGAGAGAATAAATATCTTTTGCATATCGCAAATACATTAGGTGCCCCCGCCGCAGAAACAGGCATAAAGTACTCCACAAACAGTGGGGAAAAGTGGGACTCAATTTTCTCTAAAGACACACTTTTATACAACTTGTACTACTCTGATCAAGCTAATCCGTATCTTAAAAAAAATCGATTTGTTGACGGAACATATATGCTAAGCGGACAAATAGATACAATAGTAAGCGACGCTAAACTCATACACGAACAGGACAGCGAGTATAATCAGTTTTACATAGTTGGAACAAAGAGAATAAGAAAATAAATGTACGATCCATTGATAAAACCTAAAACCGAGGAGTATCAAAAAATGTATGAGGTAGAGAGCCATCATTGGTGGTATATAGGTCTTAGGTACTATCTATTTTATTGGATAAAACAGTTTAACCCAACAAAAGTTTTGGACGCCGGGTGTGGCACAGGCGTAAACATCTTATCCGCACAAAGCGCGGGATACGATGTAAGTGGAATAGACTACGCCGAGGATTCTATCTCTTTTTGCTCAAAACGCAATCTTGAAAACTTGCGCCAAGGAGTTATTCAGCAACTACCTTACGAGGACAGCGAGTTCGACTTAATTTACAGCATGGACGTTATAGGAAGCCTTACGCCCGAAGACGGAAAAAAAGCCATAGCCGAGTTCTACCGGTGCCTAAAACCTGGCGGGGTACTCATTATTAATACTGCCGCCCTAGGATTTTTATATGCAGCACAGGACATAGCTTGGCGCATAGAAAAACGCTACACGCTAACTGAACTAAACGAACTAGTAGAAAACCAAGGGTTTAGGGTTATTAAATCGACATACCGAGTTTTTTTGCTATTCCCGTTAGTCTTAATATCCAAATTTGTGAGTAAGTTTAAAACAATGAAAAAAGATACAGAGGCAAAAAGTGACACGGATAGAACCAACCCAATACTAGATGCAGTGTTTTCCAAGGTGATGTTTTTGGAATTTTTGCTATCAAAATACGTTAACCTTCCTATAGGCAGTTCGGCCTTTGTAGTTGCAAGAAAAGACAAGAGTTAGCTGGCGGCTATGTGACGCTATAGGTTGCAAAGCCCTACTCCGCTTGGTATAATTGCCAAAATCATTATTTTAAGGAGCACCCATGCAAGAACAACCTAGTTGGTTCAAACCAGTACTGCGTTTTTTACTCTGCATTGAATTAATTTTTTTGATAGGTATTTGGTCTAATTATAATGTCGGACTCAGATACAGCCATGAAGACACAAGGTTAGCGGCATGGTTTGTGGGTCTCCCAGGCTGGGAAACCGTAGAACACGAAGAAGATATTATGTATATGGAAGATTACCTCGAAGTCTTAGAAGCCGACCCCGAAAACATCCAGACACAGGAAGAACATGAAAAATTGGTCGGTGAATACATGTATCCTCTTTTTGAAGAAGCCGGATATTTATTGGAACAGCAGGGAGAACATTGGGTATACCGCAAACCGGCTTACACAGAAACATACTTCACTTGGACAAAATGGCATCAGTTGACCAAGTGGACACTACAAGAAGATAACTAGAAAATCTCAACCGTGCGCCAAAACCTCACACAGCTAAAGTTACTATGTGAGGTTTTTTTTGTTTTGAGACTAGTGGCCTAAACACAAGAAATGCTTCAAACACTAAAAGTACCAACAGTAGCAGCCATGCATAAACCTGGGCGGGCATAACTTTATACAAGACAGCCTGATACAAAAACGAACTAACTCCAACTTCTTGCATATAATCTACATTATGAAAAACATTTATACCCGCAACCTCAATACTGGGTGGTACGGCATTAGATGTGAGTGCGCCTAAAAGCCCTATACAGCTGCTGTAAAAAAGGAGAACAAAAAAAAGTGCTTTGCCAAAAAAGGCCATATAACTACTTTCTTTTGCAAAGTGGTCAAAAAATCCGGCGCAACAAATTGCAAGTAAAGGCAACGTAGCAATTAGGTATCTGGGACCAAATGCCCAGCCACCCCAAGCATCGTCATACGCAGCATAAATCAAGAGATTGAATAAAAATGCAATTAATGCAACAACGGCGGCTAACCTTCTTTTTTTAAAAACTGCGGTGAGGCCAAAAAACCCTAACAAGAAAACTGGAGAATATATAAAAAGCCCCCTATCAAAACTGGTCAGCAGCGTAAACACACCTTTTACTGCTTGTCCAACTGTAAACCTGTGAGAATAACCCTGGGATAGAACGAGTTCGTTTGTTAAGGGAGAATCCGAGTTTAATAAGGCCTTAATAGTATACATATTAGTAAAGGCAAAAGGTTTTCCAAAGTGGTACAAGTTAAAAATTACAAAAAGTAATATTGGCAAGGCAAAAGAGCCAAAAAAGTAAGCTAAGTCTTTAAAAAGATTTTCATTAATATGCATACCAATCTCCCACGCACCACGTTTTTTTACAAAACTAAATAGCTTCACAAAAATTGCTCCGACAACTAAAGGGATAAAAATAGCTATATTTGGGTAGTCAATAAAAAAACACAGGCCAAAAAACAAACCAAGCATGCTCAGCTTTAGGGGATTTCTGCTTAGAGGGTCTAAGCGCAAGAAAAAGTAAAATCCTGCAGCCATCAAAAAAGCTGAAACAGGGTGTGCCGACAATGAAACGCTATATGGCCAGGCAACAGATGCAAGACAAAATGTCACGGCACCTAGCGCACCAGCCCGGCTGCTAAATCCCAAGAGCGTACAAGACTTATATATAAAATATGCAGCCCCCAAAGAAAACAGGCTAGATACCGCAAAGGAAAAAACCTGTGATGCCCCAAATACCTTACCGACCAAATAAAGTGGCACTGCTAACACGGCAACCCCAGGAGGAAAGGTTGAGTAATAATCTCCGTTGTACCAAGCAACGTCTGGTTTTAAAAACTCATAAAATTCGGTTACGTTAAAATTACCACTCTCAGCCAGCGAAACTATTTGAGCGTATCTACCACGCTCCATGGATGTTTCAAAAGGAGGCTTATTAACTACAGCAGCGTTTGCTCCTATACCCTTGGGGTGCAGATTTCCCGTCAGGCCCTTAAGCGTTAAAACATACAGTATGGCTATTATCACAAAAACATATCTAGGTACTTTCACACACTTACAATAACGCACTTAGCAAAGCCAGGCAAAAAATCCATTCATATAGTATAATTATAGGATGTTGGATTCGATAGTACGTAAATTAAAAACAGCAGTTGCACTAATTGCTAATTCACCGGACTGGCCCAAATACTATTTAGACTACTTAGGGATCTTTAAAAGGAATTGGGTACTACGATTTGGAAAGATAAAAATAGAGATTAGACCAAACAGCGTTGATAAGTGGGTTGTGGTAGAAAACTTAGGTCTAAA
>JBPOHY010000172.1:0-8994 GCA_052035055.1 candidate division WWE3 bacterium
TTCTTCATAAGGCATTAATTCCGGCAGGGGTTTTAGAGACATACTATGTGTAAGTATATATATAAATTATTAACTTTGTAATAGAGAATTTAGTCTCTGCACTGTAGAGACTGCTCCAAACATGGTAGTCGCGGTACTGTACGCATTCGCGACCAATTTTTCGCGCAGAGCAGCATCCAAAACCACTTTTTTTATCGCGTCGGCAATAAGGTCAGAACGCTTTTGCGAAACAATAATACCGCTTATGCCATCGCTCAAAAATTCCTTAATACTCCCAGCATCAGTAGTAATTATGGGTACCTTTGCAAATGCCGCCTCAACTAGCGAGTTTGGAATGCCATCGGCATCGCCACTCTCAAGATTTAGACTGGGTAAAACTAGGATGTCAGCAATCCGGTAATACTGGGAAATCAGGTCAAACGAAACACCTTGGGCACCACCATGAATAAAAACGTTATTCTCCAGCCCCAAGTCTTTTATTTGCTCTAAAAGTTGTGGGTATAAACTTCCACCACCAGTTATGTGGACCTCATAATCTACACCAGAGTCTTTTAACAATTTTGCGGCAGAAATTAAGTAAGTGTGCCCCTTCTTCTCCTCCAACCGAGCACCACCAGAAATAATAGTCAGTCTTTTTGGCTTTTCGAGTGCTAGCGGGGACGCAAATAATTTGGTTTCATCTATACAGTGCCGAACAAGGTGGATTTTATTACGATAGAAATCACCAACCTGTGAACTAAAAGTGCCTAGTGCGTTACTGTTGCAAATGCTTATAAACTTGGCATGTTCTGCCTTTTCTTTTACCAGCGTTGGATACTCAGTAATGTCACGAGCGTGTGCATTTATACTAAATGGGATATCTAATATGGTAGCTGCAACCAAGGCCATGGTTGAGGGATCAGACATAAAGTGTACATGTATTTCTTGTGGTTTAAATGACTCAAAGACTTTTGTGTAACCTATGGATTTTAAGAATAAGTACATTCTACCAATAACACTCTTGGACCGATCCCCCATTACAAGCTTATACGCTTCAAAAACCCTTTTTGGCTTATATATAAAGTAGGACAAAGACAAAAAAGCCTCTGCAAATGTAAGTCTTCTTAAGAATGCGTGCGGCGTTACATTTTTGGACATCGCGCCCCTACCAAGCTCCATATACACAACACTAATATCTAAATCTCCTAGCTCTATTAATGCAGAAATATCGCGTTCAATAAAAGTTTCGGATAGTACAGGAAACTTTGGTACAAAAATTAAAACTCGTTTTTTTGGCATAGTTAGCTACGAGGTTTTTCGCCAAATGCCATGTCTTAATGGCTCCCGTTTCTTAGCACAGCGTACGATTTTTTAATTAGGTTTTGGTTATGCTCAACCATTGCGTTTGTTTTTCTACCAACTGCAAAGTAAGTAAAACCGGCTTCCTGCACTCGTTGCATGTCTAATAAATTTCGGCCGTCAAAAATAACAGGTTCGGTTAGTAGCGTTTTAATTTTGACTAAATCTAGTTCCTTAAATTGCTCCCATTCAGTTAGAATGCACAAAGCGTCAGCTCCTTTGGCAGCATCATACTCGCTCTCGCAATAGGTAATAGCTACATCTCCTAGGTCTTTTTTTGCAGTATCCAAAGCCTCAGGATCAAAAACCCTAACGTTAGCACCCATGCCACGAAGCATACGCACAAACTTTATAGAAATTGACTCGCGAACATCGTCTGTATTTTGTTTAAAGGCCAAACCCAAACAGGCAATAGTTTTCCCTGCTAGGTCCTCACCAAAATAGCTTTTTACCTTTTTAAAGAATAAATCCCGTTGTAGCTCATTAACTTCCATTACGCCTCTTAACAATTTAAAGTCATAGGCCTGATCGGTAGACACTCGGTACAAAGCCGACACATCTTTTGGAAAACAGCTCCCACCATAACCCAGTCCAGGATTTAAAAACTTGGGACCAATCCTTTTGTCTAAACCCATACCTTTGGCGACAATATTTACATCCGCACCAGCTTTTTCACAAAGCTGACCTATTTCATTTATAAAAGATATTTTTGTGGCTAAAAAGGCATTAGAGGCGTACTTAATTATCTCAGCCGATCTCAAATCACATTCAACAAGCGGAGATTCTAGGTGCGCGTACAGTCGATGAATAACATCAATGGCCTTAGAATCCGGAGACTCAAAACCCACAACAGTTCTGTCTGGGTTCCTCATATCATCGATAGAAAAACCTTCTCTCAAAAATTCCGGGTTTGAGGCTACATCAAAAGCGACTGGTTGCTTTAGGTTCTCTAGAACAATCTCCTTAACTCTTTCATTTGTGCCAACAGGAACTGTACTCTTGGTTACTATTACTTTGTAGGAGTCCAGAGCCTGCCCTATTTCTTTGGCTACCGCCCAAACATAACTCAAGTCTGCAGATCCGTCGTCACCCTGTGGGGTACCTACACAAATAAAAACGACCTCGGCGTCGTGTATGCCGTCTTTAAGGGATGTCGTAAAAGATAGTCGTCCGGCGTCTACATTTTTTAATACCAGTTCCGAAAGCCCAGGCTCAAAAATAGGCATTTCACCTCTTTGTATCTTTGCCACCTTTTCGGCATCTATATCAATGCCTACCACATTGTTGCCCCAATCGGCAAAAACGGCTGCCCCTACTAAACCTATATACCCTGTTCCAATAACTGCAATTTTCATAGTTATTATATTTTACACCCTAAAATTTAATACAAAGAGCAGCTAAACCTTATACAAGCCCTTAAGGTCGTTTAGTTTAACCTTAAGAACATCTCCTAGATTCACCAACGAGTCCCGGATGGGACTAACTCTCACAGTTTTAATAAAATTCCAAGTTATGGGAACCTCTTTTACCTTATATCCAAGTTTCTTTGCTAAAAACAAAACTTCGACATCAAAGGCGGTAACACGAGGTTTATCAGTATCAGGGGTATTGGGCCCAAAAAGAACAAGTCGGCTAAAAATATCGCTAGCAACAGTACCCTTAAATAATTTATAGCCACACTGGGTATCTTTAATACCAGGCAGAACTAGTATTTGAATAATTAAATTGAATATACGCCCCATTAAGTGACGAACAAAAGGTTCATTTTTGCGTTGGGCACCAACGCCCTCTCTAGAAGCGATCACAATGTCAAAATCATGGTCCTTGATCCAGGTTAATAGTCTCTTTAACTCCTCTATAGGCATTGCACCATCGGAGTCGGCCATTAAAACAAGATCACCCTGGCTCGCCAACATTCCAGACCTTACGGCATAGCCCTTACCTTTGTGAGGATTTTCGATTAGTTTTACTTCGGGGTTTTGAATGGAATAAGTCGCCACAACATCGGCAGTGCTGTCGGAACTACCGTCGTCTACTACAAAAATTTCAAACTCTTTACTAAAAGAGCGCATAAAGTTAAGCATGCTCGATAATGTAGCAGTAATACCAAGCGCTTCATTATATGCTGGGATTACGATGGAATATTCCATACCAAGCTCCTATTCTACCAGTAAATCCTCATAAACAGAAATAGGCACCCGATACAAGTTTGTAATAACGGGTGCCTATGAACTAAAACTTAATAAAACTACTACCAATTATTCGAAATACAGTCAAAGCCTTCGCAAAAAACAAGGGCAAACTCTGCCTCGGCACCATTTGGGTCATTGTCCATAACTGAGGTGACAAAGTATAGGTCAGTTACCTCTGTAGGTTGTATGTACCAGCTCCGACCCGGGATATTTGCATTGGTATGGATTTCACCAACATTTTTGGCTAGCGAAAACCCAAGTTTTTCGGACAGCGGTAGCCAGATACTGCGGTGATCAGCTCCAGGGCTAAACTTGCTGGTGAGAGTCCGGGCCCGTACAAAAATGCTAAGCTTGGTCCATACTTCAAGCCATTTTTTGCTGGCTATAGTAGTTCGGGGTTGCACAATCTTGCGAGTGAGAAATTTCAAAAAATCTTCATGATAGTCAACTCTCTGCGTAGTCATACTAGACATCTTAATGCTCCTTATTTTCTATTTCATATTGGAAAAGGTGTTTTGCCTATTATAAGCTATGTTGTTATAAAGTCCAGATGCTATGAGTTGTCTTTTTTCCAAATTAACCTGCTATACACTAGATAGTTCCATACCAATCCAAATGTAATACCCAAGAAAAATGCAATGTTAGAGACTATAAAAGTGTCACCAAAGCTATGTGTGAAAACACCCACTAGCCAGCTCCTAAAAACTATGGGAATCGAGGACGAGGCAAAATAAACAACAAAGCTGGTAAGTTTCTTTGTTAAGCCAGCGAGCTTACGGTCACCAAAAGACCAGTAATTATTTAATAAAAAAGTAGTGGTCATACCAATCAATCCTGCAATAAACGCTGCATTTTTGGATCCAGCCATAGTTAAGCGTAGTACATTAAAAGTAGTACCATCCGTAACTAAACCAGCGATACCTACTAACAAAAACTTAATTAGGCTTTGACTTTCTTTCAGCCTAATACCAAGCACAACTTTTAACGAGTCAATAGCGTTATCTTTCTCCATCTTTGAATCACCTCGGTCACGCAGGCCAAAAGTTATGGGTACTTCTTTAATTTTGGCTCCTAGTTTGTGCATCTTAAACAAAAGATCCATTTTATAAGCAAACCCACTAGAATTTATTGCAGTAAGATCAATTTTGTCCAAAAACCCACGAACCCTACTTATTTTAAAGCCAGTTGTAAAATCACTAACATTAAATATTCCTAAAACTATGCGCGTAAAGATGTTTCCGCCGATACTCAAAAACTTGCGGTAAAACGCCCACTCTTTTGGGATACTCCCACCCTGGATATAGCGCGACCCTAAAACATAGTCAGCACCCTTGTCGAACTCAATTAGCATTTTGCTAAAATCCTCGGGGCTGTGTTGGAGATCCGCGTCCATTTCGACAATCGCCTCGGCATCAAATTGGCGCAGGGCATAGCTAAAACCAAAAATATAGGCAGCTCCAAGGCCTGCTTTCTTTTCTTCTAGCAACAAGTGTATATTTTTGAACCTTGTAGCTAAGTCCTTAACTACCTGACCGGTCCCATCCGGGGAATTTCCATCAACTACCAAAACATCAAAATTATGTTGGGGAAATTTTTGAAACTGATCAATCAAAAGCGGTATTAAACGCCCTATATTTTGTGACTCATTATAAGTTGGGATTACTATTACAATTTTCATGTCGTAAACTATCCAATAGAAAGGGCAGTAAAAACCAGCAAAAATACGAATACAGCCATAAGAATATACTCTAAAGCTATTTGTAAGTTAAGCCTCTTTTCCATCTGGTGATGGAAAATACCCCAAATAACATAAAATAAAGCCCCAAGAGCCGTAATCAAAACTTTACTGTGGTAGTCGCTGCGGAACACCCAATACAAAGATACAAAGGTTAAAGCACCAAATACTAAAAAAGTATATTCGAATATCTTGTAAGATGTAAGCCGCATAAGCTACTACAATACTACACCAGGGCTAAGCGAAACTAAAACACCAGCCACGGCAATTAGTAAAAATACAAGATGCGCCAACGCGTGCCCGGTAAGCCTTGTTATATCATGCTTTCTGGCATACCAAACGTCGAGGATCAGCAATGCCGAAACAAACCCCCCAAAAACAACCACCAAAGAATTTGTAACATATCGAACATCAATAGTTGGAACCGAATAGTTGTTACTCAAAGAAAGAGGTACATGTGATGATTGAGCTTCAGTAGTAACCTGCGGTTTTGGAACCTCCGGAACCAGCGCGGGTTCTGGAGCGGTAGCAGGCAAGGTTTCTACAGGCTTGGTTGGCGTCAACGAAACACCACGCTGTTGCCCAAACATCTGAACTACAACAGTTGTTTCATATCCATCCAAAACACCATTTGTAATAGCAAACCCCATATCGCGATAGTTACGATTCAAAAGATTCTCGCGGTGAGAAGGTGATGCGAACCAAGCATCCACTACATCCTTTGACCTCGAAAAGTTCCGCGCCAAGTTTTCTCCGGCAAACACATAGTCATAGTCCTGCGCCAAAATAAAAGACCAAGGTTCAGTCCCAGTGGGGGAAACGTGTGCCCAATATCCATATTTAAACATATCTTCGGCTTTTTTTTGTGCAGCCTTTGAAAGAGCTGAATTCATGCTAAGCGGCTCCAAACCAAAGTCTACTCGGCGTTGATTAGTGTATTTTAAAAGTTCGTCCGAATTAATATTGGACGCATATCCGAGCACCCCTGGCATATACTTTGGCGTTATTTTATAAGTCAGCAAAAGCGAAGTAAGTGCTGCGGAGTAAAGAAACATAGCAAAATTAGACAACAACATGGCGCGCTTTTTTGTATGTTTGTGAGGAACAAAATGATAAATAAAATGATTTGACGTGTTGTGTGGGGTGCCTTGAACCGAAACTGGCTGTTCCAATGATGGGGATGTTAAATTAGTTGTTTTATACGATCGGGCAAACATCATAAAAATTATACCAGCATGGGTACATACAGCACTAGGTACCAACGGGGCAAGTTAAAAAAAAAGGGGCGTGTGCTAAATTAATCAGCGCAAGCCCCTTAGGAATTAATAGGTACTATAAGTCTCAAAAAGAAACGCAAACCGAAAACCACTAACAAATAAAAGTAACACTGCTCCAAAAACAACTTGAACGCCACCCCAATTACCTACAGCATCAGATTTGACTTGCACGTCCCGAAGGATTAACTCCTTGCCGGTTTCGTTGATTTTAATATTCGACTGCCGGTACTCTTGAGTACACATCTGGTAGCGAATATAACCAACGTGGGCACTATCGGCAGTTGCACAGTCTGGGCTGTTAGGGTCTGGCTGTGGATACTTATCAGAATACTCGGGCAACTCATTTTTATAAAACATTGCCGTAAGACCACCTACATATCGCATGTCCGAATACTCATAATTTAGCGCCCAACCACTATTCGAGCTTGTATAGCGACTGGTAGTATTTCCCATCACATTCTCCCAGGAAAATACCTGCGGTGCAGTAACGGAATTAAGAACTTCGGTTTTCACCACTTCGTTCCCAAATGTAAAACCAGTCTCAAACGCAAGTGCATCGTATACGGAAAGGTCAGGAGATGCAGACACGATGACTACAGTCTGATTCTTAGGTAAGCTAAACAGGCCCCATACAGATGGATCTTGCAACCAACCCATAATCGCCTTGGCAATGTATTCAATACCACCTAACTGTGCCGTGAGCTCAGAATTCACAACTACGACATAGTTAATAGATTCTTTACCCGGACCCCATTTTCCTTGGAACTCACGAGCCTTGGCGTTAGTCTGGGCATACAAGGCCTCGGGAACATGGTCAAACCCAATATAAAAAACCGGGTTCACCTTGGTTGGTAAATCGCCATCCTCCGAATAAAGCATAGTGTACAAGGAATACGGATCCCCTAGGGCGTCTTTATAAGTAAATACGGCACCCTCAGGTCCAGGCATTTGGGCAAGGGACTGCAAAGCCTTGTACCATTTTGAGCTGACAAAAAACTCCTCAGAATCAGCCGCCAACCCCCAGTGAAAGTACTTACCCACGGTATAAACCGAGACAACCGGACCACCTGTTGAGGCGGCAGCTTGTACCTCGAGCCAAAGAGCCGGAATATGAGAAACATTTTCCGCTAACTCCGTGGGAACACGCCAGTCACGATGCAAGAAAACAGCCGGGTTTTTTGAGTCATTGTTAATACCTTTCTCATCCTTACTACACTCCACCAAAGCGCCATCATTAATGCACCTGATTTCATAAAAGTCCGGGGCTAGATATTTTGCTTTTGTAGCCATACCAACCCAGTACTTAATCAAGTAGGGGTAGTCAGGAATGTATTTGGTGTCACACTTGTCCGGATAAACACGCTTTTTGTTACTGTCATAGCGAGGCTTGCAGTTCACTGATTCTGTGTGATAGAAATCACTGTACAGGGAACAGTCTGCTTTATCGTTAATAGTGGTCGTGCAGTACATAACATCGTAACCAAAACTACTCGCCGGAGCCGAAATCAATTGATAATTGGTGGCTTGCTCCTTTCGAACACTGTCCAGACCTTCGGCAAAGCTTTTATTGGCCTGCTCTTCGCTTAATTGTTTTACAGTCGAGTCAATGGTGGGCGCAACGCTGTTAAAACCGGCATTACCAGCCCAAATAACGGCGACAACAAAGACAATTAAGAAAAATGCGCCAGCAACAGAACGATTAGCTTTGTCGGGAACCAGCTTGGTTACAAAACTAGAGGCCACAACGAACATGCCAGCGATTAAAGCCCAATACCAACCGGTACGTACAGCACTTGCATGAAAGTTTTCCGTAAGCGTAGCAGCCGAAACCTCCTGGGCTTCTTCTAGTACGACGTCAGATTCATACTTTTCTTGCAAGTAACTTGGGACCGGGGTAGGTGCAGGCGTCTGCGGAACCGCAGGAGCACAGGCACTGAGTCCAAAAAAGATTGCAAAAAAGACGAAACAATATATCCAAATATTTGTTTTCACAACTACCTCCATTTAGAAATCGGGATTTTAAAAAAGTTTTTAAGTTTTTGTGATTATATCAAATAACCGATAGTTAGTCAAAGCTGCTGTGACAGGAGATTTAAGACTTCGCTCGGGGAACCTTCGCCATCTAGCTCTATCAAAATCCCAGCCTTTTTGTACATATCAAGCACAATTAATGTCTTTTCCTCAAACTCCGCGAGTCTTTGATTTAGGACACGCACCGCATCGTCCTTGCGCTTTATCAACGGACTTTCGTCAAAATCACAAATACCGGCAATTTTTGGTTTATTTACAAAGTTATCGTAAGGATGCCCGTTGAGTTTACAAACCATGCGAGAAGTTATTCTTTTAATAGCAGTGACTGGGGATATATGTAAATAAACAACTTTATCTGGTGCTGGGTCAAAATACTTTTTATCATCCAGATCACGCATCCAACCGTCTAAAATATAACCAC
>JBPOHY010000062.1:0-2061 GCA_052035055.1 candidate division WWE3 bacterium
CCGTTCACGCTGTTCTGGGAGGGGGGCGAAGTTTTCTGCTATATGCAGAACGCCTTTATTTTCGTTAACTTCTATATACCACTCGGTTGTTCCAATCCCTGTTTCCGAGAAATCGCAGCAATTAACAGTATAAACATTATCCTTTACCAGCGCATCGAGCGCATCTTTTGTACCAGTAAGGCGATCTAAATAGACAACCTTTTGTCCTTTTTTAAACGGTGCTTCCATGTCTTATAAATTGATTAGGTAATGATTCAAGTAAGTAAACAAATGATTTAGCGGTTCTTTGCTTGTACTCCAGGTACTTTCTTTCCCTTGCCCGTCTTAACGCATTGCCATCCCATCCGGTCAGCTTGCTAATCTCCTGTGCTGTTACCCATGTTTGTTTGGTGCTCAGCAGGGCGGTCAGCTTGCGGTCAATTCTTAGTATGTGCTGCTCGGTGGTCATGGGTTAAGCTGTTTGCCTTAATTGTTCCTGTACATCTGATAGTGGTTTTACCCTTGCCACCGCCCTGCATTGATGATGAAATGATGCGTAAGATTTAGAAGCCCCTGACAATACGTTTAGTATTTGGGCATCACCAAAAAGGTTATATTTTTTCCTTTCCAAGTCCCCCAACTCCTTGACTGAGTTGTAGATGCCAATAATTTCACCACGTGAGCCCTTTTTGTATAAGACTAAGACTTCTCCTTCTTCTATATGTCGTAAACTAATTCTAGCCATGTTAAAAATGTTAATACCACTTTCCGGTGTTGCAAATAGGATTTTCGGTGTCTATCTTTGCTGGTAATCGTTTTTCCTTATCTTAGCATTAATATAGATGCAAGATAGGAAACTATTTTACCACTTTCCAAATTTTAAGGCAACTATTTTGAAACTATTACTGCAACATTGTTGCAAAAACATTGAAAACGTTGACAATCATAGAGAAGTTTTACGAAGATGTAGACCGCTTAGGGCTGAGATTCCCTGTTGCGGCTATTTCAGAGGCCACAGGCTTCAATAAAAGCAACGTAAGCAAGGTGCTTTCCCGTAAGATTGAGCCGTCTAATGCCTTTCTCAAAAAGTTTTATGAGGCATATCCTGAAGGTGGTAGTAAAGTTTCACGGGAAAAAGACCGGATCACTTATTTGGAGGCTCGGATCGCAGTCTTAACCGGTCTACATCTTCGTAAAACTTTCATAGACACAAGGCTTTAGCGTAAACTAACTATATTAGTATATTTGGCAAAATAAATCTTAAAATCATTAGTAAAAACCATTAAAATGAAATACTTACTCATTATTCTTAGCCTGTTAACTTTTAGCTGTAAGAAGAAAAAAACCTGTTGGTCGTGCCGGTATAACTGCGGGATAGTAGCCATCAACCGGGACACAACAATCTGTGATCCGAATTTTGACCCTAACAATGCCCAATTCATTGACCGCAACGGTAACGACTGCTCAACCTACCAATGTACTAAGGAATGATAGGAATAGAAATAACTGCCGGGGTGGATGGTTTAGAACCAGATCCAGGGGAACGCTGCACCCGGTGTAAGGAGTTAATAATCGGTAAAAAATACTCAGTCTATATCCAGGTAGGGGAGGCTGTGAAATACGTTTCCCACTTATGCGAGAACTGCAACCTTGAGATCGGCGAATGAGCCGCTTTTTTTATTTGTATATTTTCTTATATTTGAAGGAATGGCAAAGCATTTAAGTTACGACTACATAGAGGCGAGTCTAAATTGTGATGAGAGAAGACACGCTAAGGCTGTTCTAAAGGAGTTGGGAATAACCTACCAGCATTCAACCCCGCAAAGTGTTGCTGATCAGTTTTGGTTCTGGAATTGCGAGAATATACCCGATCCGTTGCCTAAGTTTCTGACCGCACAAGATTGGGACCCGATGGAGATGGTAGGGTGGGGGCTATCAAAAGAAGATGCGGAAAAGATACGGGATTACCCCAGCGGCGAATGAGCCGCTTTTTTTTTAATATAAGGGGACCATCAGCGAAAAAATAATAGCAAACAGCGAAGGAAGTTTTACAAAAAATTTGCGTTATATTTAAAAGTGGGC
>JBPOHY010000174.1:0-1659 GCA_052035055.1 candidate division WWE3 bacterium
GACTCGGGCTAACTACACGACCATTTATTTTGCTAACTCTGTGAGTGCAATATAATAAGCTATAGGTTTACTATGTTGTTATTTTATATTACTATTTGTAATAACAATATGCATTATAATAAACTATAGGTTGTAAATTATGTCTTCCAATATAAAAGAGTTATTGAAAGAACCGCAGGGAATGCCTTTGTTCCATGAATATCTGCGCGAAAAAGGCTATTCAAACCAGTTGCTCTATAAATATGTTAAGAGTGGTTGGCTCAATAAGCTGGGGCCTAAAATTTATGCGCTGCCCGGAGAAGCTTTAGACCCTGTTTTAGTTCTTAAAGCCATGCAGCAACAGTTAAACCTAAAGTTTTATTTTGGGGCGCGCAGTAGCTTGGATTTACACAATAAAAAATTTAATGTTTCTTTCTCGCGGCAAGACTCTGAGTCGAAATACTTAGACAATCCTTATTTTGTTTTTATTCCCTCCGCAACCCGATTGCCCGTGTGGGACGAGGTTTTTAAAAATTTTGACTTCATTAAAAGCGATTTGTTTAAAAAAAAGGAGTTATCGTTGGTTGAGTTGTTGAGTGAATCGCCCCGCTACCAGGGCGTTAAAGTTTCTTCCGTTGAACGAGCTTTAATCGAGTTGGCCTATTTGGTTCCCGAAAAAATTAACTACGCCGAACTGGTACACGGGCTCGAACTATCGCCAAATCTAAGAGCTGTGGAATTACAAAATTTATTAGAAGCGTGTCTCTCCATCAAAGCCAAGCGCGTGTTTTTGGCTGCAGCCGATGAGGTTTCTCAAAGCTGGTTTAAGAATTTAGATATCGATCGCATTGATTTGGGCAGAGGCCGCCGCCAAATCGTAAAACAGGGTGTTTATAAGAGTAAGTATCAAATCAAGGTTCCAAACTTAAAAAACAATCATGGATAATTTGTATTATCAGCAAACCTCGTTACTGTTAGATATTTTGGGGCAAATGGATTGGAAGGGTTGTATGGCCCTTAAGGGTGGCACGGCCATTAACCTTTTTGCCACCAACTTCCCACGTTTGTCGGTGGACATTGATTTGGTGTATGTGGGGCGCTCCTCTCGAGCAGAAGCTTTTTTGGAGATGAGTGGTTATCTTGCCGAACTTTCTAAAAAATTACTCAAGCTAGGATACAGCACGAACTTAACTGGGGTTAGTGACAACAACCCTGTAGGAAAATTAAGTGTGTCTCTCAATCGCGTGACTGTTGTCATCGAACCCAACCCCACTGTGCGTGGGGCTTTTAAAAATCTGGTGATTAAAAAACTAAATCCCTTGGTTGCCAAGGAGTTCAAGCAAGATCTGGCAGTTAAGTTGCTGCACGAAGATGAGCTCTATGCCGGCAAGCTCGTAGCCATGCTCGACCGCAAACATCCTCGTGATGTGTTCGACATGAAAATATTCTATGAGAAAAATAAAATTTTAAAGCAATTCAGCGATTTGTTTGTGGCCTATCTTATTCAATCCTCACGGCCTTTTTCAGAATTGTTAAAGCCCAATTTCGATAAAACCCAGTTTGAGTACGATTTTAAAACCTCTTTGGAAGGCATGATTTCAAACTCAAAAATAATGGCAAGCGTTCTTGTGCAAACTTGGGAAGTGTTAGCGCATGAAATTTTATTAGCATTGAATGATC
>JBPOHY010000167.1:0-11691 GCA_052035055.1 candidate division WWE3 bacterium
CAAAACTTTATTTGCCACTCACTATCACGAATTACAGGAATTGGAGAAAAAGTACAAAAATATTAAAAACTATCAAGTTTTGGTAAACCAAACCCCAAGTGGCCCAGTCTTCTTGCACAAAGTCATATTAGGTGGTGCCCCACACAGCTTTGGTATTGAGGTGGCAAAGAAAGCTGGCATACCCGCGTCTATTATAGATAGGGCGGTTGAAATATTGAAGGTTTGGGAATCTCGCTAATATGTCAAAGATTAAATTTTTAGATGGTGATGTTGTTTCAAAAATTGCGGCTGGAGAGGTTATTGAACGCCCCGTTAGTGTAGTAAAGGAATTGGTCGAAAATGCTCTAGACGCAAAGGCCTCCTGGATTGTTGTTCGTATAAAAAAAGGTGGTTTAGAGGAAATAACTGTTATAGACGATGGCGTTGGTATGGCAAAAGAGGATTTGTTGCTTTGTATGGAAAAGCATGCAACAAGTAAACTCAGTGCCTTCTCAGATCTGCAGTCTTTGGTCACCTATGGTTTTAGGGGTGAGGCATTGTATTCAATTTCAACCATAAGTCATGTCACAATATCCTCAAAAGAGGACAGCGCTCTCGAAGGTTTTAGTCTTGTTGATGGTGTTGTAACACCTTTAGGTATGGCTTCAGGAACAAAAGTTACTGTAGAGAATCTTTTCTACAACATGCCCGTAAGGAGAAAAATACTCAGCGATGATAATTTGGAATTTAAAAAGATTAGTGCCCTAGTGCATGCCATTTCATTAGTTAATCACAAAGTTAGGTTTACAATTTACCGTGACGGGAAGGAGTGTCTTGACCTTCCAATTGCCAATAATTTACATGAGCGCGTGTCTGATATATTTGGGACTTATGTTCTGGATAATATGGTTGAGGTGGAAAGAACAGATGCGCATTTTAGTATGCATGGCTATATATCTAAGCCTGCTCCTATAGCACAGTCTGGGATCAAACAATATTTTTTTGTAAACAATAGGTTGGTTGCTAAGGATAGCATTTCAATTTTGGTTGATGCTGTTTATCGTATGGGTTTGGAAACTAGCGTGTCGGCTTCATATATTCTCTTTCTAACTGTACCTGCAGAATTTATAGACATTAATATACATCCCCAAAAGGAGAAGGTAGGGTTTCTCAATCAAGATAGTGTGCACGAATTTATTAAAACATCTTTGCAGAAGACTTTAGAAGAAAACGATTTAACAAATATAAAAAGTGGTTTTACTGGTATTACAAATTATATGAGTACTTACCTTGATACCTTGCAAGAACTGCCTAGTGATTATGATTTGGCAAAAGTTTTGCAAGTACATAACTCCTATCTCATAAAAGGCACTCCGACTGGCATTACTATAGTAGACCAGCACGCCGCGCATGAGCGCATACTATATGAACACTTGGTAAGTTTGTATAAAAATGGTGCGACGGGTAACTCGGTAGAGCTGGTAAAGCCGTTTAATATCAATTTTAGACAGGCGTTTGGTGCTGAAAATGCGTTTTTGTTAAATGACTACAAAAAAACACTTACAGACATAGGTTTTATATTTATTGAAAAGGCAGCAGTTACTGTAATTACTCATGCCCCAGAAATACTACATGGTAGAAATCTTAAACAATTGCTTACCGAGTATATGCAGGAACTTGGTGAGCATTCTAGTGTGCGCGGTTTAGATAAAAGGTCTCTTGTTGCCCTTTCTCACTTGGCCTGCAAGGCCGCTATTAAGGTTGGTGAGGAAATTACCCTGGAGCAGGCTAGTTATTTATTGAACCAACTAGAAAAAACTAAAATTAAATATATGTGCCCACATGGACGCCCTCTTATAACCGAAATATCTTTAAGGGAAATAGAAAAGTTATTTAAGAGATAACATATCCAAACTCATTTTCGATTTCGAACTTTCGTTTCACTTCTTTTCCAGTTAGTCCCATGAACCTTTGTATAACAGAATTTTCTCTGTCTTCTATGTTTTTTTTCTTTACCATTGCCTCTTTGCTCCCAGTAATTATATATGTGTTGGCGGGGACATTAGCTAGTAAATTAAGTAATAGTTTTTCTTGCCTAAAAATTACGGGAACTGTTTTTAACATTAATGCTAGGTCATAACCATCCTCTCTAAACGATCCCCAGGAGAGTTCTCCAATACTCTGACAGTGTAGGTTTAGTACCTGTAGGTTATGCTTTCCTTTAAAGTCTAAAAGTTTGTCATAGGATTTTTTGTCCTTGTCTATCCACGTATAGTCTGTAATATTTGGATATTTACTAAATGGAAACGTCGTTGGGAACATGCCCCCACCAATATCAATTAAACTGGTTATTGTGCGTAGATACTCATCTATGTTTTGTATAAATGTACCCAAGTCTTTTTGGCGTTCTTTGGTGGAAACGTGTGTGTTGTATAATTCGGTTTCGTTTTCTTTTTGGTATGTGCGCAAGCCGAAATACAAATCCTTCTTAAATTTTTTTATAAAGTTACGGTATACGCTTCGTTTCTGAATTTCTTTTAGATTGGCTTCGTGTTGTAAAAACAGTTCATTCACATCTTTGTTTTTGTTTATCCTTTGCGCCAACTCTTTTTCTACGCTGTCGCTATCTGCCTTATATTCTTTGGTTATTTCTGCAGCTATTTGTTTTATTAGTGTTTCTAAGCTCATAAAGTTTGCTCACTAACTATTGATACTTCGGTAATTGGAACACATTTTTTATAATCACTAGTTTTTATCCCTATGGATGCTTTTCTATCACCTGCATTAAAGATCATCCGATCCTTATATAGGACTTCTTTATCCACATAGACCTCAATATTAAATAAGTTACCAAATGGTGGAACCCCGCCTATTTCTATGCCCTCCGTTAACTTTTTAATATCTTCCTCGCTAGCAAAACTAAAGGCTTTTACCCCAAGTTGAATTTTGACCTTTTTATTATCAAATTTTCTGTTACCCGGTACCACTAACATTTTAAAAACCCCTTTGTCTGTTTTAACAATTAAAGCTTTTGCACCATGTTCAAGCGTGTACTGGTCGGGTCTTACTTTTGCAGCTTCGTGGCTTGTTTTTACCGGCTCATGCTCAAAATAATCGTAAACGATCCCATGAGTTTCTAGTATGCTTTTGATTTTATTCACTGTTGGATGTAGCGTCATTATTAGTTAAATATTGCTTTGGCTGTTTCCCAATAGAATGGATTGTTATTAACTTCTTTTTCCCACAGCCACCATTCGACTCCCCAGAAGTATAGGTCACTAAACCCTGTTTTTTGCGCATAGCTTATGGTGTCTAAAAAGTCGTTTCGAGACATAGTTCTGTTTTTATCTTCCTCCGTTAATATAGAGTTTAACCCCGGCCCCCATGGTTCCGCTTGCAGCTCGGTGACTATAATATTTCTGTACGGTACGCCTGTTATATCAGCTTTTATTTTATAAGTCCAATGTCCTAACGGGTATTTAAAGTATATAAAGTTGCCAAAAAATATACCCCAAAAGTTGTACCATATTTTACGGTACATTGAGATACCTAGCTTATCTCCTAACTTATAGGTAGGTAACCAAAAACCTCCCTCGCCACTGTCTTGTGTAAGTATTGGTCTGGTAGCATCCAGCTGTTGCACAACTTGTATTTCCTTTTTCAATATATCCTCATTTATTTTGTACTTGCATTCGCCAAACGGAAAGAAGGGTTCGTTTTCTACCTGCCAAATCTTAATACTATTATGATGTTTTAATTGTGTGACTGCCGTTTTTATATATTCTAATAGCTCGTAATCTCTAATTTCCTCATTTTCTATTTCATTCCACCAGGCCGGTTCAAAACATTCTGGGTATCTTGGCACCTTTCGCCCAATGGTCATTATTACATTCACATTTCTTTTTGAAGCCTCCTCTAGTTGCCAATTAATATCGTCAAAGTTATATGTGTCCCTCGTTCCTTCGCTTTCATCCCAATATGCTACTAATCTTAGATTTTTTGCTTTAAGGTCGTCTAGTGTTTTTATATAGGTATCTCGCCAATTTAGCCCGAGTTGCTCAGCGTACTTTTTGCTAAATGTAACACCATAATTTATATTTTCGGCTGGTTGCGGTTTTAAAATAAAAAATAATATTAAAGGGGCGAGTAACAGAATACATATAGAAATTAATACCCAGTGAACGACCTTGAGTGAAAGTAGTTTGGAAGTTAATGTTCTAACTTCTTTAACTTCGTTCTTAAATTTTTGGACATTACTTTTTTTCTTAAATCTTGGTAATTTAAATTTCAACATAATTATCTTTGCAAATTTTTGCATATTCGTAAAAAGATTTCCTTGGTATTCGTTTAAGTTTATTTTGGCGATCTATGTTTACGAGTCCAAATTTATGACAAAAGCCTTCTGCCCACTCATAGTTATCTATTAAGGACCAGTAAAAGTAGCCTCTTAGATCTACACCTTGTCCTATTGCATTATATGAATGTTTTAGGACTTCTCTTATCCACCACATGCGCAGTTTATCTTCTTTATCGGCTATGCCGTTTTCTGTTATATAAATGGGTACTTTAAATTTTTTCAAGTAGATAAGTATATTTTCGATGCCTGCCGGTAAGAGCCACCATCCTAAGTCTGATAATTTATCTTGTGGGTCGCTGTGCCTAAAATGTTTTATGTCGTTGGTAAAATAATAGTTAAGTCCTATGACATCCAGCTGATTTTTTATCGGTAATAAAAAGAAATCTGTTACCGACCAAAATGCTATTTTGCAGTAAATGGCATCTAGCCAAGGCACTCTAGATTTTGCCGAAACCCTATACCACATTATGTTTTTTACGATTCCTACTTTGTAGTTAGCCACCTTCTTGATCTCCTTGTAGGCATTGTTGTGTGCTCTCATCAAATTTATTTGTGCGAAAAAGGCCTTGACCCAATTTTTTTCTTGTGGGGGCCATTTCCCGAGAATGTACGTTACATAGGTATAAACTTGGGGTTCGTTAATTGTTAGGTACACATCCACTAAATCGCCAAATTCCCGCGCACACTTTTGGGCATATCTTCCAAAATAGTGAGGGACTCTTGAATATAACCAACCTTTCCGTTTTGCAAGCCAACGGGGTAGCGTAAAATGCTGTAGTGTAACAAATGTCTTGAGCCCCTTAGCACGCGCACTTTGAAGTACTTTTTTGTAGTGTTCAAATTCTGCCTGTTCATACTGGCCTTCGACTGGTTCTAAACGCGCCCACTCGACGCTAATCCTAACGGCGTTATTGTTTGCCTGCGCGCACAAATTAAAGTCCTCCTCATATCTATTATAGGAGTCACACGCGGACCCTGATTTTTCTAATGGCCATTTTGCCTTTTCTTTGGTTTCCTTTGAACGATCACGATTTTCCCATGCCCACCAATCGCTTTTTGTATTGTTTCCCTCTATCTGATGCGCTGCTGTTGCTGTGCCCCATACAAAGCCCTTTGGGAAGGTTAAAATTTGCATAAAATTAGTATACCGATTGTATCTGATTTAAAATAGCTTTATGCAAAGCACACAGGTACCTTCGAATCTAAAGGACATGCCCGATTCATACTGGAAAGAAAGGCTCACGCCGGAGCAGTACGAGGTTTTAAGAATGGCTCGCACAGAGCCCCCATTTAATAATGAATTTTATGAGAACGATGAGTCTGGTGTATATCACTGTGCCGCCTGTGGTAACGAACTATTTTCCTCGGAAAAAAAATACCATAGCAATAGTGGCTGGCCAAGCTTTTGGGACGTTATCCAAGAAGGGAATCTTGAACTTAGAGACGACTCCAGCCACGGTATGCAGCGAATCGAGGTTGTTTGTACCAATTGCAAAAGCCACCTAGGCCATTTATTCGATGATGGTCCACAACCTACATGTACTCACTATTGTATAAACTCAGCAGCTCTTAAATTCGAGCCAAAATGAATCCGTAGCAAAAAGCTAATTTTATACTTTTTTACACATAGAGCATAAATCTCTGTGTGTAGCTGTAATGTAAACAGCACTTAAACCTACTAGTACATAAACTAGGTTTTCTAATGCTGGCATACTTCCTAAAAGTGTTTCTACGAGATTAAAGTTTAGTAGTCCTATTAAGCCCCAATTAAGCGCGCCTACGACAACTAATAAAAAGGAAACCATGTGTAAGTTTTTATTCAAGGGAGATCACCCCCTTAAGAATCATGTACTTTAATTGTAGGACTAAAGTTTGTGAGTATCAATGATAGTTACTGGAAAAAAAAGCATCCCGCAAAAATACAAGATGCTTTGCTAGCCGTTCCTTTTTCACTTATACTTAGTGTGTGAAGGCTTTAATCGCGTATGCATCAAATTCTGGTAGTACTTATCTAACAAGCTTAATTATTCAAGAGGTTTTATTAGCGCATTCACCGCAAATTCATGTAAAAAAAGCAATCGAAGTTGGAGCCCTGGATGTGCTTGATTACAGCCTTATACTGTTAGGATCCCCCAGCTGGGGTGTAGACGGTAAAGAGGGTCAGCCACAAGAAACAATGTCCGAGTTGCTAACTCGGCTTAAGTCTGCAAACTTAGCCGGAAAGCACTTTGCGTTGTTTGGCTGTGGAGATTCTTCTTACCTTAGTTTTTGTGGCGCTGTTGATGTGCTTGAAGACTTTGTTAAGGAGGTTAAGGGCGTTCAGCTGGTACCGTCTTTAAGACTAGATTCCTTTTATTTTGATCTTGAAAAGAATAAACAACTTACCGACGCTTGGGCACGTCAACTAATAGACAGCCTTCCCGTTTCCCAAATTATTTAACAAAAGTCTTGGAATAGTTCCTTTAAATCTCTTTTTTCTACAGCTTGCTTTACCAATGGGGCATTTTTTAGTGCCAGTATTTGTTCTTCGTAAGTAGGGTGTTCCACCTGATAAAAAATCCCGACGGGTATTTTTTTTAAATCCCATTCTAGTAGCTTCTCAAAGGCAGCCTGTTTGTTGGTAACGTCATGGGTGCTGTCCAAATGATAAATGTTTCTTTGGTAAAAAATGTGCGAATACTCTTTATTAAAAGTTACGCACGGTTGAAGAATTTGGATTATTGCAAAACCTTTGTGCGCATTAGCCTTGACCAACATCTGCTGCAGCATTTCGATATCCCCCGAATACACCCTCGCCAAAAACGTCGCTCCGGCGGCTAGTGCCATTCTTAAAGGATGCAATGGCTCCTCGATGTTTCCTAAAGGTGTAGACTTTGATTTGTACCCCATTGGCGATCTGGGGGAGGTTTGTCCTGTTGTTAGCCCATATACGGCGTTGTCATGCAATATAATTGTAATGTTGTGGTTGCGTCTGCACGAGTGCATAAAGTGATTTCCACCTTCGGCTAAGCTATCGCCATCCCCTGTGAAAACAAAAACATTTAGATCATGGTTCGCCATTTTAATACCCGATGCTACAGGCAGTGCACGTCCGTGTAAGCCTTCGAAGGCTGTAACTTGTACAAAGTTAATCATGTGCCCGTGGCACCCAATTCCGGCGATTATGGCTGTATTGGAGTTGTTCCAGTTTTCGGACACTGCAGCTTGTTTAAAAGCAGTCCATATTGCAAAGTCTCCACACCCGGGACACCAAGTTGGCGTATTGGGAGTCTTTAATTCTTTTTCGGTTTGTTTTTTAATATTAACCATGATTTATCCTATTAGCTCCTTTACTTTTTTAATTATTTCTTCTGGATAAAATGGGCGCCCGTCAAATTTGAGCATGTGGTTTTTTATATTTATGCCCGTACGTTCTTTTATAAGACCTGCCATTTGCCCTGAATAATTACACTCTACGTTTAAAATTGTCTTTGCTCCTTCTAGGGCTTCTAAAACCTCTTGGGTTGGGAATGGGTTTACCCATGTTAGGTGTAGGTAGTTAACATTCTTAAGTTCATTCATTGCTTGTAAAATTGGACCCTTATTGCTTCCCCAAGAAACCAGTGTTAGTTCCGCATCTTTTGGCCCAAATAACTGAGGCTTGGGCATGTCTTCTTTGGCGCATGTGCTTAACTTTTGCATACGCTTATTCATTTGCTCGTTGCGGGTGGTAATCTCTTCGGTTGAGTAGCCCTCATCATTATGTTCATCCGAATTTGCAACAAAATGATTTCCGGTTCCCGGAAAAGTTCTAGTCGAAATACCGTCTTCGCTTAGGGCATACCTTTTAAAATTCGCATCTGCCTCTAGTGTGGTTTTGCCTCTGCTAACTTTATAGTTTGTATAGTCGAATGGTGCTACGCTGGCTTGGCTTTCGCACAGATATTTATCTACCAAAACAACTACGGGAGTCTGGTATTTTTCTGCCAAGTTAAATGCTTGCATCGTGTAATGGAATGCTTCCTCTAGATCTCCCGGGGCGATAATTATTTTTGGAAATTCGTCTTGGTGGGCATTAAGTACAAATTTTAAGTCTCCTTGTGAAGTCCATGTAGGTAGCCCGGTAGCAGGCCCTGGACGCATGCCCTCTATTATAACAACTGGGGTTTCGGTAATCCCAGCTAGTCCATACCCTTCGGCCATCAAGCAAAATCCGCCTCCGGATGTTGCAACCATAGACCGTGCCCCAGCAAATGCCGCACCGATTGCCATATTTATCGCAGATATCTCATCTTCGGGCTGTTTATATATAAATCCATATTTTTCTTGCAATGGCGCTAGTGTGTGCAAAATATTTGAAGTCGGTGTCATAGGGTATATCGAAACAAAGTTTACGCCGCCTGCCAGTGCCCCTAGTGCTATAGCCTCGTTGCCTGTTAAAACCAATTGCTGTTTAATTTCGTGGGGTGTCTGCGAAAATAAATTATGTGCTTTACTGCCGTATGTTTTTTTTGCGTAGTCATAGGCTAGTTCACAGGCTCTGTGGTTTATTTTTATTAGCTCTTCTTTTTTTGCTCCAAACTCTTCGCTTATTAAATCTTTGAGGTGTCCCAAGTCGCCGCCCAAAAGTGCCACTACTGCTCCCATTGCTACCGTATTACGCATAACAAAACTACCGTTAACGTCGCGTACTATTTGAAGGAGTGGTATCTCAAACTTGTTTACATGACTCGGTAGCGTTGAACAGTCAATTTTACTTTCGGTATCATACAAAACCCCAGCATCTGCCACCAGTTCTTGTGCGTGTAAATCTAATGTTTCTTGATTTAACGCGACTAAAAAGTTGGTATGTGCATACTGAGAAAATACGGGTTTATCAGACACACTGGTTTGCATAACATTATGTCCTCCGCGTATTAAAGATGGGTATTCTGAATAATTAAAAATACTAAGCCCAGACCTGGTACAGATTTTTGAGAAAACAAGTCCTGCAGACATTACCCCAAATCCAGCTTCCCCTCCAATTTTGAACGTATAGGCAGTGTTCATGAATTTATTCTATCAGACTCTGCACTTTCGCAAATGCTGCAAGTTTCGCATATTGATCTACCATCTCTAAATACGTCCAGTGCTTTGCTTAGTGGGAGTATGCTGCAAAATACAGCCAAATCTGCTAGTCTTCTTATCCACCAACCCATCTTTCCATACGCTCTTAAGTTACCTATAACAATTCCTGCCCAGGAATACCCAACTGGGATTGCGTAGTATGGGGCCTTTGGCGCGTACTCTATGATGCCATTTTTGCCTTTAATACTAGCCGCTATTCTTTTTGCTGCGTATTTCCCGTCGTACAGAGCTGTTTGTGCCATACCGGAGTATTTAGTTTCGGCTCCGTCACCGACTATAAAAACGTCGTCAAATCCTTTAGGGTTTAAATTAATTACTTCAACCTGACCACGCCTATTGATTTCTAGGCCATTAATCTCTCTGTACAAATGATGCGCTTTTATGCCCGCGGTCCATATAAGAGTTTTAGACCTTAAGTCCATGTTTTGTAGAACTATCTGGTCTACATCGTTCCTCAAAATCCCTCTGTTCAAAAAAATATTAACTCCTAATTCTCGTAATTGTTTTTCTATTTTAGTAGCAAAATCCATAGGCATGTTAGACAGGATTCGAGGAGCTATATCTATTAGGTCTAGTGTTATCATTGATGATTCGATGCCGTGGTTTTTTGCAATTCGTTTTAGATACATCGCGAGTTGTGCCGATAGCTCTGTACCACTAGCGCCTGCCCCGACAACTACGAATTGTGCTGCACACATTCTTTCATCTCCGGTTGTTGCGGCACATACCAACAGGCTTTCGTGGATATGTTTTTTGAGGCGCAAGGCTTCTTGGATTGATTTTAGCCCAAAGGCGTTTTCATTTAATCCGGGTATATTAAAATATTCTGTTTCACTGCCTAACCCCAAAACCAAAAAGTCGTACGTGTAGTGGGCACCGGAGTCTCCAATAAGCTTTTTACCTTTTATATCTATATTTGTAATTTTGTCTCTAAGAACTTCCGTGTTCGTTTTACTAAATATTTGGCCAAGAGGAATACACACTTCCATAGGTGAGCCATCGGTAACTATACGATAGAGTGCTGCATGGTACTCAAAGTGTGGTTTATCACTTATTAATATTACTTTTGTATCTGAGGGGTTTAGCTTGCTAAGTTCTAGTGCGCATTTTATTCCCGCAAAACCTCCGCCTACTATTACTACTTTTTTCATTTTATTACCTTCATGTCCACGGCCCAGGCGGCAGTGGGTGTGCAAATAATTGGATTGATCTCTATTTCTTTTATATCTTCGGAGGCCCCAGCCATTTCTACAAAATTTTGAACTAACTGTGTTAGTGCTTCGATGTTGCAGGCTGGTTGGGTTCGATATCCTGCTAAAAGTTTATACACTTTAGATGTTTTAATTAGATCCAAAAGTTCCGATTGGTCTATTGGTAAAACCCAAAGATTAACATCTTTTACAAGTTCGGCAAAAGTTCCACCTGCGCCAAACATTAAAACCGGTCCAAATGTTGCATCTTTTTTTATGCCGAGTATTACCTCTACGCCTTTTTCGACTTGCTGTTGTATAACAATTTGGGCCTCCGATACTTTGGATGCGTTTTGAATTATTGTGTCCCAGGCGTGTTCTAGTTCCTGTTCGTTGGTTATGTTTGCTATAATCCCTCCCGCCTCTGTTTTGTGTATTAAATCAGGTGCCTTTATTTTGAGCACTACCGACCACCCGTGTTTATGCGTAAATGCAAGCGCGTCTTTTATTGTTCCTACGCTAGCCTGAGCTGGATGGTTTATTTCGAAGTGTGTAAGTAACTCGGTGTCCTCAAGTTTTTCTTTTAGCGGTTGTCTCGGGTGTTTTTCTTTAATACCACTGAGTCCGGCGATAGGCTTTTTTCCCCATTCCTTCCATTTGTACATTGCCCCGAGTGTTTTAATTGCTCGTTCAGGAAATTCATAGGTAGGGATTTTGTATTTACACAGTACTTCGTAACCTCTCAAAAAGGCTTCCCCGCCAATAAATGAACATAATACCGGTTTTTTGTGTTTCTTAGATATTTCCCCAATTACTTTTGCGGTTTCTTCTATTTGAGTCATCACTTGTGGTGTCAAAATGACCACTATTGCATCAATACCTTTTAGGGGCATGATTTCCTCTAAAACCGTTTTGTATCTTTCGGCCAGCGCATCCCCTAAGACATCGATTGGATTTAAAAAACTTGCAGCTCTAGGCAATTCTTGCGCTAGTAGTTTTTTTGTTTCTTCTGGGATTTGAGCTATTTTTAAGCCGTTTTCCAAAACCGAGTCTGAACTT
>JBPOHY010000140.1:0-12509 GCA_052035055.1 candidate division WWE3 bacterium
AAAAAAGGATCCAACAGTAATGAATTTAGTTGGATCCTTAGGAACTCTAGCAATACACAACTAGCGGGTGTTTGTAATTTTAGACAAGTCCCAAATAAAACAGAACGCTATAATTACAAGCGACCATATCTTTGGTAAATGTACAAGGCTTACAAGAGCGGGCAACCCAATACCAAGTATAATTAAGTTAGCCACTAAACCGCTAGTGAAATCACGTAGTAAATTCTCAGCGTCTTTTACCAGAAAAATAGCGATTGTAAGTGCGGATCCAAAAATAGCCAGCGCTGTTAATGCCATAAACTCCCATCTAGGCAATATCCCATAATAGACAAGTAGCATTAATGCTAGATCACTCATTATTGCTCCTAGCTGCGTGACAATTATATTTTTCCTCATTCGTCCTCCAGGCTGTTTTTGTTAAGATTGAGATTCTAAAAAGAACACAACCCCTATTATAATGCTGTTAGCCAAAGCCACAGTTAATTCGAGTTCGGGATAGATAAAATGTGTGAAAATAAATGCAGCCCAAGGTGCAACAACGCCCACTGAAAAAAGTATACCTGCAAAATGTATTCCAAAATTATACAGTGAAAATATGTCATCTGAGTTTTCCTGCAGATTTTTCCTACCAACTCTTTCTACAATCTTGTTCTTGACCTGAGTGACTAATGCTTTATTAACAATCAATGCTGCCAATGCTGCAATTGCAAACGCACCCGAGAGATGTTTTAGGTCAACTCCAGCCAGTTGTAGAGTGATTCCAATCATTAAGCCTGCCGCATCTCCTAGCAATCTTGACGTATGCATATTTTTCATGCTCGTCCTCCTTGAATAATTTGTGAGATTATAACATTTTCGTCCTATAGCCTCAATTCTGACTTAAAAAAACCAAAGAAAAGCCAAAGGTGTGTGCTAAAATATTTGAGTTATGTTCAATCTCAAATCTACCTTTCAACCTACAGGCGACCAGCCTACGGCAATAGATGCCATTACTAAGGACTTACAAAGTGGCGTCAAGCATCAAACGCTGTTAGGCGTTACGGGTAGTGGAAAAACATTTACGATGGCTAATGTTATAAAAAATGTACAAAGGCCGACCCTTATACTCTCGCATAATAAGACTCTGGCTGCGCAACTGTATCAGGAATTTAGAGAGTTTTTTCCAGAAAATGCTGTGGAGTATTTTGTTAGCTACTACGACTACTATCAGCCAGAAAGCTACATCCCCTCTACAGATACATATATAGAAAAAGACTCTGATATTAATGAACAGATAGATCGATTGCGTCTTGCTGCAACTACTGCTCTTATGACCAGGCAAGATGTTATTGTTGTGTCTTCGGTTTCGTGTATTTATAACCTTGGTTCCCCGGCAGAATATTCGAAAATGGCTATTGAGCTAAAAAAGGGTATGAAGTTGCGTATGCCTGACCTACTCAAGAGACTAAACCAGATTTATTATGACCGTTCTGAGATTGATTTTAAGCGTGGTACTTACCGAGTTCGTGGTGATGTTGTGGATGTATACCCGGCCTACTTAGAGTTTGCTGTTCGCATTGAGATTTTAGACGATAAGTTGTTTGATATTACTTTATTTGACCCCCTGACTGGCAGCTTGATTGACTACGCTGGCTTACCAGAGGAGCGCCGTGGGAGTCACACCCAAGCAATTACATTAAAGGAGCAAGATTATATTAGAAAACGCCTAAAAGAAGGTGGGTTTATGGAAATATATCCTGCAAAGCACTATGTTGCTGCTGAGGAAAAAAGAGGCGCAGCTATGGAACAAATAAAGCATGACATGGAGCTGCGTGTTAAAGAACTGGAATCCATTGGTAAAAACCTTGAGGCGTATAGGCTCAAGCAACGAACTATTTACGATATGGAAATGGTCCAAGAAATTGGTTATTGCAAGGGGATAGAGAACTATTCAAGATATTTTGACGGGCGCGCCCCCGGGTCCGCACCCTATACATTAATGGAATTTTTCCCCAAAGACTTTCTTTTAATAGTTGACGAGTCTCATATATCTATCCCGCAAGTTAGGGGTATGTACAATGGAGACCGCGCGCGCAAGCAAACTTTGATTGACTATGGTTTTAGGTTGCCATCCGCGCTAGACAACCGTCCGCTCAATTTCACCGAATTTATGTCTAGAGTCGGCCAATGTGTTTACGTAAGCGCTACGCCTTCGGAGTGGGAACTTAGCTTGTCCGAAGGACATATTGCCCAACAACTCATTCGCCCTACCGGAATAATCGACCCAAAGGTCACAATACTACCTTCGGAAAATCAGATATATGACCTCCTAGAGAAGATACTCGAACGCATTGCGAGAAAAGAGCGTGTTCTAGTTACTACTCTAACAAAACGAACCGCAGAGGAGTTGGCGACGTTTTTGGTAGAAAAATCTATACGGGTTACTTACTTACACTCTGACATTGATACTCTAGAAAGGACCAATATTTTGGACGACCTTCGCAAGGGTAATTATGATGTTTTAGTCGGAATAAATCTTTTGAGAGAGGGGTTGGACCTGCCGGAGGTCTCGCTTGTGGCAATACTAGATGCCGATAAAGAAGGGTTTTTGCGTTCGGATACTGCGCTGATTCAAACTATGGGTAGAGCTGCGAGGCACATATTGGGGGAGGTAGTTATGTATGCCGATAAGATAACAGGTAGTATGCAGCGCGCAATTGGCGAGGTAGAAAGAAGGCGTGAAATCCAAAGTGCCTATAACATTGAGCACAATATAACTCCTGTACAGATTCAAAAGCCGATTAGAGAAAAATTAATAGATTCTGAAATCGAGGATACTTTGGATGGTAAGCGTAAATCTAAGAAAGTTGATGTAGATTATATGCAATTGCCGCCCAATGAATTGCAAAAAGAAATTAAAAATCTGGAGAAGTTAATGAAGCTTGAGGCTGAGATGCTCAACTTTGAGCAGGCAGCGAACATTAGAGACAAGATAAAACACATCAAAAAATTCCTTGATTAATCAATAACCTAGAAGTTGTTGACGATAAATTTACCTTACTATAGAATCCAAAAAGAATAACTCTGTTCCTAATTCTAACAACCAAAAAATCTTTTCACTGAAACATTAATATCGCCCGGTAACCTGGGTAAGTTTATAGAACATATCTGAATGCTAAAAAAAACACTAACAACCCTATGCATGTTTATATTGCGAGTTTTAATGGCATTGGGTTATGCCTTGCTTTCTGTAACAACTTTTATATTTGACCTAACGTCTAAAACCAAAGGCAGTAAAAATTCAAAATATCACCTTCCAGCCGTTAACTATATTCCTAAGTATGCAAGTGCAAGTTATAAAAAAGCAAAGCCGTCTAGGTTCTATGGTTTTAAGATGTTTACTTTTGGGGCCATATTCTTTTTTATATTTGTTTCGGCTCCTATAGCGATGTTTATCTGGTTTAGCCAATTGCCAAACCCCGACCTACTCTTAACTAAATCCATACCCCAGCCAACAAAAATACTAGACAGGAAAGGACGCTTACTATATGAAGTCTATATTGATCGAAAGTTCGAGCCCGTTGGTTTGGGTAAGATTCCTAAGCACGTTATAGATTCTACAATAGCTGTTGAGGACGATTCGTTTTACTCCCACGGAGGCTTTGACTTTAAAAGCACCATGCGGGCTCTCAAGGCAACTTTATTTGAGGACACCGTGCAGGGTGGGTCAACAATAACCCAGCAATTGATTAAAAACGTATTACTAACTTCCGAGAGGACAATTGAGCGTAAAGTAAAAGAATTAGCACTAGCCCTGCTTGTAGAAACCAGGTATTCAAAGGATCAAATACTGGAGCTCTATCTTAACAATGTTTCCTATGGCGGAACTGCATGGGGGATTGAGTCGGCGGCCCAAAAGTTTTATGGTAAAAATGTTCAGGATTTAAACCTTGCTGAATCTGCGCTTCTCGCCGGCGTTATATCTGCTCCATCAACATATTCTCCTATTACTCACGATATACAAATTGCAAAGTCGCGCCAAAAATATGTGTTGGATCGTATGGTTATTTTGGGATCAATTTCGCGGGAAGATGCCGACGCAGCCTATGCACAGGAGCTAGGTATAAAAATACAAAATGACTATATACGAGCACCTCACTATGTTGCATATGTACGCGCGGAGCTGGAAAAAATATATGGCCGACGATTTTTAGAAACGGCTGGTCTTACTGTTACTACTACACTTGACGTTGATCTGCAGGAGAAGGTTCAGGACATTGTTGAACAAGAGGTAGCTAAAGATAAAATTTTCAACATTTCTAACGGCGCTGCTTTAGTTTTAGACTCTAGGCAGGCGGAGGTCTTAGCTTATGTGGGGTCTATAGACTATTTTAAAGAGGATTGGGGTGCATATGACGTAGTTAGTGCCTATAGGCAGCCTGGGTCTTCGATTAAACCTTTAACCTATGCGCTTGCGCTTGAGCAGGGTTACACTACAGCAAGCATAATTGATGACTCACCAGTATCCTTTAATGTTAAAGGACAAAAGCCTTATACACCTAAGAATTATGATGGGAAGTATAGAGGTAAGGTTACTTTGCGCCAGGCACTAGCTAATTCTCTAAATATTCCTGCCGTAAAATTGGTAGAAAAGTTGGGACCCGATAATTTAGTTCGCTTTGGTACCATGTTTGGTCTGAGTAATTGGGAAGTGGATGGGTCCTATGGGCTTTCTATTACACTGGGGGGCAAAGAAGTCCGTTTTATGGATTTAGTGAATATGTACGCAACCTTTGCGCGTGAAGGCGTATACAAATCTCCCGAAGTACTGCTTTCCGTTAGGGACGCGAATGGGTATGAGCTGCACAGAGATAGTAGTGTCGGTTCTCAAGCGGTGTCAAAAGAGGTAGCTTATCTGATATGGCACATCCTTTCGGATGCTCGCGCCAGAGTTCCGGCTTTTGGCACTCGCAATTCTTTAACTGTGCAAGATAAAACTGTTGCTGTAAAAACAGGAACTACTGATGAAATACGCGATAACTATACAATTGGGTTTACACCGTCTTATACTGTAGGAGTTTGGGTGGGCAATAACGATAACGCGCCACTAAATAAAAATCTTGCATCTGGAATTACGGGTGCTGCTCCAATGTGGAATAAAATCATGTCTGGCTTGCTAGCTGAAAAATCTGATGAGCCTATGCCGCGGCCAGACAAGGTGGCTCAAGTAGTAGACAAGGATTGTGGGGCAAGTGAGGTTTTTATTAAGGGTTCAAATGCAAAAATCGACCTATGTCCGGACCGCGCACACGCCGAGCTGGCAAAGGAAGAAAAAAACAATTGACCTATACTTTAAGTGCTAGTATAAAAAAACAAATGCATGCTAAAAAAAAGACACATGGGCAAAAAATAGGACTTTCAAAATATCTTATTGAAATACCTAAAGTTGGTAGTAAAAAAACTGGATCTTTGTATTTTGCCGAAATTAATAAGCACATCCCCTTTGATGTTAAAAGAATATATTATATTGCTAACGTTCAGGATGCAGCGCGGGGATTCCATGCGCATAAGCAGACTGTGCAAGTCCTTTTTTGTATAAAAGGCTCCGTAAAAATCATTTTGGAAACCCCCGAGGACCGAGAGGAATTTGTTTTAGACCAAGCACACGCTGGTTTAATACTGGACAAAATGGTCTGGCACGAAATGACCGACTTTGAAGAAGATACTTTGGTTTTAGTTTTGGCATCTGATTTTTATAACGAATCTGATTACATCAGAAACTATAATGATTTTGTTGCACTATCCCGCCCACAGATTAAATTTAATGATTTTAAGAAGGAATACCAGAGCCTTAAGACAGATATCGACTCTGCCGTTGGTAGAGCCTTGGAATCCGGTTGGTATATCTTAGGCGAGGAACTTAAAAGATTCGAACAAGATTTTGCAAATTACTGCGGTACAAAATATTGCGTGGGTGTTGGTAACGCTTATGACGGCTTAAAGCTGGTCCTTAAAGCATTAGGTGTTGGCCCAGGAGACGAAGTCATAACAACAGCACACACAGCAGTTGCTACAGCTTTGGCTATTACAGATGCTGGGGCCATCCCAGTTTTTGCTGATATTGATGAATACTACTGTATAAACCCAACAAGTGTCGCATCTATGATTACTCCAAAAACAAAAGCAATTATTCCAGTTCATTTGTATGGCCAACCTTGTGACCTTGGTTCACTCAAAGCAATTTGCGATAAGCACGGTTTGTTTTTAATCGAAGACTGTGCGCAGGCGCATGGAGCTATGTATAACGGTAGCAGGGTTGGCAGTTTTGGAGACGCCGGAGTTTTTAGTTTTTATCCCACAAAAAACTTAGGCGCTTATGGAGATGCCGGAGCTATAGTTACCAACAACCAAGAATTGTCAGAAAAATGTGCAATAATGCGCCATTACGGCCAAAAAGGTAGATACGAACATTTATACAAAGGGGTTAATAGTAGATTAGATGAGCTACAGGCCGCAATTCTTAATGCAAAATTACCAAAGCTAGATATGATGAATGACCGTAGGCGGGAAATTGCAGAATTTTATGATGAAAAGTTAAAGGGTTTGGCGTGGCTAATGTTGCCCAAAAATCGTCCAAGTGCCTATCACGTGTACCATTTATATGTTGTCGAGGTCACCGATGGGATAGACCGCGACGCCTTCATAAAATATTTGGCAGAAAATAATATTATGGCGCATGTTCACTATCCTATTCCAATTCATAAGCAGGTTTCTTATGCCGAGTGCAATGACTTGAACTTACCTGAAACAGAGTATAAGGCAAAACATATTGTTTCTTTGCCCATTCATCCATTTTTGGAAAACTCCGAACTAGACTATATTGTTGCAAAAGTTGTTGGATATAAAGTTTAAGTTTTGTAAAAAAAATTTGACTGGCAAAAAGTTTGTACTAAGTGCCAGTCAGTTTCTCATAGAGCTATAGTCACAATCGTTTTCACTTTCGAGGCCCCTACCTTTTCTTTGCACCAGTGTTGGTGGTTCACAATAACATGCTGTTCGTTTTCAACCACAAACATATCACTACACAGATCCCTGTCGTCTACCACGACCAAATGCACTAATGTAATTGCTACCGATTGCCGTGCAATTTCCGGGTAAAAAACAAGATGTGTTAAGTATGAACTTTTGGCGTATTGTTCTGCCTTCTCTTTACTTTCAGGAGCTAAGACCTCGTCGATAAGTAATTGCTGTAGCGCTTGGGTTACCATCTGTTGTTCTATTTCCATACTTAGCTTTACAGCTTTACCTGGAACATGCAGTTGATTTTCCCATTCTGTTTCTCTGCTACCTGTGCGCTTTTTCATAACGAGCTGTCCTGCTTGATTCAGGATTAGTAGTTCCACGCAGAAATATTCCCCTGCCATTGCAATGACTTGTCTCCAAACCCAGTAAGGTAGTTCGTTTCCATTTTTCATTTTCCAGCTAATTATCTTTTCGGCGAATAGCTTAAATAATTCAAGAAACTCATCGCTATCTACAGCTAGTGCCTCAATTTGGGTAGCTAACCTTGTGCTCATTTGCTGTCTCCTTTAAAACATTGTTAGTTTTTAGTAACTTGCATGCTATAGCGTTTAGTCATTATTAGCAAGTTGCAATTTACAGTTACATTTTCCACATATATACTTTGCATATATTTATGAGTTCTCGAAAGCTGTCATCACTATCAATATTTTTCCCATTTTACAACGACGAGGGTACTGTTGAACGCCAGATTGAAAACGCATATAAAGTTGGTATGGATGTGGCAGCGGACCTTGAGGTGATTGCAATTCATGGAGGGCCATCAAAAGATAATACATTCGCAAGAATAAAAGAAGTTTCTCAAAAGTTTCCAAATCTTAAAATTGTAGACAAGACAGACAACAAAGAGGGTTACGCGGTTATAAAAAATGGATTTGCTGCTGCCACCAAAGATTGGATTTTCTACACAGATGGTGACGCTCAATATCATATAGAGGAGGATTTGCCCAGGCTTGTGGAAGCCCAGTTCTCGACTAATGCCGATATAGTTAACGGATGGAAGAAGGAAAGAGGGGATAATTTTTTGAGGACTTTTTTAGGAAATGCATACGCCAATCTCAGTAAATTCTTTTTTAAATTACCTATTAGGGATGTGGATTGTGATTTTAGATTGATACGAAACTCAACCATGAAAAGTATTACTTTAGAAAGCAAAGATGCTTCTATACTTCCAGAAATGATAAAAAAACTGCACCTCAGTGGCGCAAAATTTATAGAAATTCCTGTTTCTCATTACGAGAGAGAGTATGGGAAATCAAGTTACACTGCCTTCACCCTGCTAAAAGAAAAGGTTCTTGGGGACTTTAAGCTTTACTTTAAGATGCGTAAGTATTCACGCTAGCTTATCACTTCCTTGTAATTGCATTGCCAACCTCTGACAATTGGTGTTTAATCCAAGTACGGATGTCTACTAAAATTAATAGCATTTCCATTTTTTTACTCGCCTATAATGACGAAAAGACAATAGGCAAACTCATTTATAAAACTTATTTTTTGTTGAAGCGCCTAAAAATCGACTTCGAAATTATAGTAGGCAACGATGCTAGTAAGGATAAAACACTCAAAATATTAAAAGAAATCCAGCACGACATTCCTATGTTGCAAATAATAAATAGCAGAAAAAACAGAGGATACGCGGGTAACCTTGCTACCGGTTTAGCGGCTGCAAAGAAGGAATTTGTTTTTTACACTGACGGGGATGGTCAATATGACGTAGGGGACTTGGAACTTTTACTAAAGAAGCTTAACAAGGGCATAGATGTTGTAAACGGCTTTAGAGTCAAAAAAAACTATAACTATGGGCGAAGAATTTTGGGCGATGTATACGAACGCTGGTTGCGTAAAATTTTTGGTCTACAGCTTAGGGATATAAACTCCAGTTTTAGATTAATTCGTCGGTCGTTTTTAGAAAAGATTACTCTTGAATCTCGCAGTGGCGCTATTTGCGCAGAAATGATAATAAAACTGCAGCAGGTAGGAGCAAGGTTTGCAGAGGTAGAGGTTAACCATTTTGCTAGAGACTATGGAAAGTCAGAATTTTTCACGATAAAGAAAATAATTAATACATTCTTTGACCAATACTTTTTACTCAAAATTTTTAAAGAAGACTATTTTAGGTTTGCTAAATTTTTTTTAGTGGGATTGAGTAGTTTTGTAATCCAGTTTAGTATATTTAACTATCTGTTAATAATTACACAGATGCCTGCAACTTTAGCTACTTTACTTAGCGACGAGTTTGCCATAGTTTCATCCTTCTTTTTGAATAATAAGCTTACCTTTAAGGACAGGCCTGTACATCGCAACAATAAGCTTTTTACCGCGTTTGTTAAATATCACGCCGTAGTTTTAATAGCTACGCTAATTCAAACCGGAACTGTGTTTTTTGGGGCTCTTTACTTGGGAAATGATTTAGTAACTTCTAATCTACTGTTTATGCTAGGACTCTTAATCAGCATGTTTTGGAACTACAAGCTTTATTCATACTTTGTTTGGCCACAACATTTAGTTGTCCAAAAATCCAAAGCTTAAAGGCCCTCATTGTTGTATGGGTTTTAATACCTGTAAGTCACCTTTAAACGTGTAAATATAAAAGTTCTGAAAATCTTCCTTGTTGTAATATATATCTCGTTGAATCACATAATCATAAAATTTGTTGTCAGGTACTTTGGCAAGTTCGGCTTTATCAAACACAATATATTTGAACGTTTTAAAATCTGCTGCCAAAGGCCCCCAATCTTTTCTGGAAACGAATAAATCCTCTGGCAAGCTTACAAAATACCACCTACTGGTTCTGATAGATCCGTACATATATATTCGCTCACCGTTTGTGAAGTTATCGGTCCTTTGAGCGAGGCTTTTATACAAGGCATTGTAACCGCTAGGCGTTTCATTATATGCAAAAGAAATGCGTGCACCTAAGGTTAACCCTACCGTAATGAGCAGTAGGCTGTAACCCAGCTTTTTGCTATGTCTTATGAAATAGTTAAAAACTATAGTTATCAGAAAAATGATAGGAATCTCGATATAGTTTATGTATCTGTCTTGTTTTACACTGAGTGCTTGAATAAACCCAAAACTAAAAATAAAAAAGACGCCCCAATAAATTGTAAACAGGCTTTTTTCGACCAATGGCGCTATTGGTGAGATTAAGGTTGAAGCTAAAAGTAGAGGATTATATCTCTCTTTGATGAAGTGGAGATAATACCAAGCAGGTGATTTTTGATACACAATCCCATCAACTATATGAGCTTTGCCCTTTTGATCTCGTTCTACAAAGTAATCATCATACATGGCGCGCACATGATTGAGGTAACCGTTTGCACCTTCCTTAATAATTACTGGCAAAAAAATTAAGAAATATGTCCCAATGGCTGGTATCGAAATCGTTAATAAATTTTTTAACTTTAAATTTCTAGTGATTAATAATATTAAAAAGATAAACGGAATAAGTATGAGGCTGGGAATTTTTGTTCCCAAAGAAATCCCCAAAAAGATTCCCGCTAAAACTAATGACCTAGGTTTTTTGTTGAATAGCCAATCTAGGAACCAGTAATGAAATATTAACCAAAATAAAATAATAGGCGGTTCTAGCATAACCATTCTTGTATCCAGGGTTGCAAATGGCATTACTCCAAATAACAGTGCGGCAAACAGGCTCAATTTTTTGTCATAAAACTTATTGACTATCAAATATACAAAGTAAGTAGCAAGCGGCAGCATTAAGGCGAATGGTAGCCTCATAAAAAAGACGTTTCTCTCGTCGGGAAGCGCAAATAATCCTGCTATATATTTTCCAACCGGCGGGACTTCGCGGTTTAGGGAATAGTCGTGTTTTTTGTAATATTCGATCCCGGCGTTAATATAAACGATTTCGTCTACATACAGCGACTTATAATCCAACTTATATACGGATAAGAACGTTATTAACACTAAAATGCAAATTATTATTTTTTTCTTCATAATCTTTGTGTACAGGAATTATACACAAACTAGGGACTTCACAAACCCGAATGAATACCGTATACTTTTTAGGTTATAATTCGAGCATAAAATATGAAAGATAATATTTCCGCACTTACACATATAGTAGTAAAAGGGGCACGTCAACATAATTTAAAAAATATTGATCTCGCTATTCCTAAAAATAAGTTCGTAGTTTTTACCGGCGTATCCGGTAGTGGCAAGTCCTCCTTGGCTATGGATACTATTTATGCCGACGGCCAACGCCGCTATGTCGAAAGTCTTTCTGCCTATGCGCGGCAATTTTTGGGTGTTATGGATAAACCCGATGTTGATTCAATTGAAGGTCTATCACCTGCAATCGCAATAGATCAAAAGACAACATCCAGAAATCCCAGGTCAACCGTGGGTACTATAACTGAGATTTATGATTTTATGAGACTTCTATTTGCCAGAGTCGGCCACCCGCACTGTTTTCAGTGTGGCAGAGAAATACAACGTCAAACAACTCAAGAAATTGTAGACAATTTAATTCACCTCGCCGGTTTACACGCAGACTTTGCTAGTGAACGCGGTGTTAGGACAATGATCTTGTCACCGATTGTAAAAGATCGTAAGGGTGAATATATGTCTTTGTTTGAAAATCTAAAAAAGCAAGGAATTATACGCGCAAGAATTGATGGCAAGGTCCGCGATTTAAATGAAAACTTTACGCTAATAAAGACCAACAAGCACAGTATTGATGCGCTTGTTTCGAGACAAGTTCTTAGCAAAAAAAGGTTAAAAAATGAGATGGAAGCCAAAGAGATCAAGAGTAGTTTATACCAGAGCCTAGAGACTGCTTTACGGCTAAGCAACGGGAGCGCCATTCTCACAATAGTTAAGGATAAAGACTTTGACTTTACTTCGGATCCCAAAGATTTTGAAGATCATTTATTTTCCGAAAATTTTGCTTGCCCTGTATGTAATATTAGTTTGCCAGAAATCGAGCCCCGAACCTTTTCTTTCAACTCCCCGCACGGTGCTTGTCCAGCGTGTGATGGTTTAGGAACTCAGCTAGAGGTAGATGAGGCCCTTTTGTACAACCCTACTTTGTCAATTGAAGAAGGTGGTATTTTCCCTTGGACTAACCTATTTGAACACAGCTCTTGGACGTCAAAAGTAGTAGAGGCAGTTTCCAAGGAATATGGTATCTCACTATCAGACCCAATTTCTAGTCTTTCTGAATTGCATATGGATATTTTGTTACACGGCGCCCCGGATAATAAAAAGTTTAAGGTTTCGTTTATGAACCGTGACGGTATGCAAAATACTTTCCAGGCCAAGTTTGAGGGAGTTGTTCCAAACCTATTGCGTCGCTATAAAGAGACAAACTCCGACTACATTAGGCGCGAGGTAGAAAAGTACATGGTTCGTGATGATTGCCCTAAGTGTAAGGGGGCACGTCTAAAGATAGAGTCATTATCTGTGGTTATAGATAAGCTAAATAT
>JBPOHY010000116.1:0-6127 GCA_052035055.1 candidate division WWE3 bacterium
AATAGATCAGAGTGGCATTAGTATATTTAAATAAAATCAGAGTGTAGTTTTAGAAGATACCGTGGTAAATAAGTAATAAGAAGGTAAGTCTATACAGTGGTCTCCACTCGAAAATCAATTACTAATAGAAAATGCGAATGGTGGGTTTTATTTGGTAAATCTAGAAACTAATACTGCGCAATCCATAGTCAATCCCAAAGCCCTACTGTTAGATTGGGATCAAATTAACATGAAAAAGCGCACCGACTTTGTGTCAAAACTAGACATACCCGACGATATAAAAATTTTAGCTTCTGGCAAAGATATTCTATGGGCACCAGATGAGAAAAAATTCCTGTATAAAATAACCAACGGAACTAAACTACAATACAAGGTTTACAACATGGAAAAACCACTTCCTATTGGGGAAAAGGTTGAGACACTAGTATTTGAAACAGAAGCCGCAGCACCTCAACCAAGTTTAAGTTGGTACAGTGATAGCTTTCACCTTATACTGACAGAAGGTAGTACTCCACCAGATACGAGAGGCGTGATAAGTTTGATCAGAATAGACGGCAGTAACAAAACGGAAATTTACAGTAATACGATGTATTCCCCAAATGTTTATAGTGCTCCTGGGGGTGACAAAATTGTCATATTAACATCGTTCAAATCTGGTGATCAAACTGACCTTTATACGGTAGGCATCAGGTAAAAACGATAATCTGGAAGTATGTTAGTTTTCGAAAACTTTGACCAATTTGGCAGTAACCACCAAACGATTAATGGTAGTACCTGGGGGATCACAAGTTTGTAAGGTTAAAGTTGGTTCTATTACAGGACGTGTGATTGGATAAGTATTCCACCCTTTAACCACCTCGTTCGCCAATGTTTCATACATATAGTCCTTACCCTGATAAAAAACATGAATTCTATCCCCCACTTCAAGCTTTCTTAATAAGTTAAAAACTGTGGAATATTTACCAAGAGTTATAAAGTTCAACGAGGCATGCGCAAATAAATAAACATTGCCGGGGTCCTGAGATGGATACTCCGAAACCGCCGCATGCGCCACCCCAGATTTTAAAGCCTTTATGTATTCCCTTTCGTCATTAATACTAACCTCGGCCACGATGGGAACATTCACACCTATTTTTTCTATTACAATAGAGAACTCTTTGTTAACAGGATAAATAGGAACTGGATTTGAACTAAGTAAATTACCAAAGACACTAAATGGTTTAACACTATTTGGCATGCTTTCTGCCATGAGTTGGTATTCCCCACCTCTTATACTCTTATAGGCATACCAAATTTCACTCCGCATTAAAGGCCAATAAGCAATGAATATAACAAGTAGACCTCCTAAAATAAGAAAATCGGCAAAGGATTTAATATTGGTTTTCAATTTAGACACACATTCAGAATACAAGATTTGGATAAAAATACAAAAAGACAGCAAGATGGTTATTCACCAGCTGTCCTTGTCAAACCTCCCCGCGTTGAACCCGGATCCTACCCTTACGAGCAGAAACTACTGCGACATAGTAGCTGGCGAATAACCATAAACAATATAACAAGTACTGATTAAAAGAAAATTAAATTTAAGTAATACTAAAAGCTGGTGCCCCAGGCAGGAATTGAACCTGCAATTCACCCTTAGGAGGGGTGTGTTATATCCGTTTAACTACAGAGGCATACCCAGGCACTGTGTATTTTAACAGATTGTTTGGGATTAGGTTACTAAGGGCTTACACCAAACATATTGAACTGCTAAAATGAATACAATTTATGAAATAGGAGGCTCACATGCCTATAACAATTTTCACAACGTCACATGAATGCAAGATATGTGGTCAAGGTTATGAAGGTAGAGATTCTTTGCAAATGGCTAACTTATGTAAAAGCTTCGGGAAACCTGCCTTTGAATTCGAAGTGGGAAGCATTTTCAAAGGGTGCTTGCTCTTTGAGACCGAAGAAAAAGATTGGAAAGTTATCCAACGCAAAATTGGTTACCACGAAGCATATCATGGGCATTACAGAGCCCACATATGCTACTACCTAGTTAAAAATGACGAAGTTGAACAATGGCTTCCTGAGTTTTATATAGTAGAGTTTTTTACGCAGTTGTCGTAAAAAAACCGTATACCCCATTTACTCATATAGCAGCAGTAGATGGGGTTCTTTTTACATATTTTAGGAGTATACATGGCGGGGAGTGTAGGAAGTACGTGGAACTTTTTTCGCACAACAACAATACTCGGGAGTAATATACTAGATACCCCGTAACACATTGCCATCGGAAACACCCCCATAGAGAATCTAGACAATAAAGACATTTAAGCAATTATGAATGGGCCCTATAGTATGCTACAATGCCCTAAATCAAAACAACTCAATTAGGAGATTTAAATGAATATCACAACTCGCAAAGCCAAACCTTCTGGAACGATCCTGGAAGTAGATGGAAAATACGCAGGACTGGCAGCGCAATCCCCGAACCATCCCAATGTAGTGAATCCCGGCAAGTGGAATGTTTCAATTCATACCGCCGACGAAGGATCCTTTGCATTTGGACCGTTCGACACCGAAAAGCAGGCAGTGGAAAAGGGCAAGGACGCACTGGCTAAAAACCTTACTTACGCCCAATGGTGTGAGCAAGAACAGGCTTAAGCTACCTTTAACCAAGAACATCCTGCAAACTGGAACCCTAACCTTCAGGTTACATAAACCAAAAAGGCTGGGGTTCTTTCTTTTTGTAATAAAATTATACGGACTCCACAGGCGACAATTCAATTTATTGCAATAAAAAAAGCCCGCAATCCTGCGGACTTTCGGTCTTTATTCACTGGCGGAGGGGGAGGGATTCGAACCCTCGTTAATCTTGCGACTAAAGTGGTTTTCAAGACCACCGCACTAGACCACTATGCGACCCCTCCAGAAACACATGAATTATATCAGATGATGTTAGAAAATTTTAAGTATAGCGACAATCCTAGTATGAGTACAAGTCTTCATGGGTACGACGATAGTTAACAAGTTCCTCCGGCTTAAACCACAAGTTAATTTCTTCTATTGCTTCATGAATTTCTCCAGAAGCATGAATTATGTTAAAAGATGTACGCTTTTTTAGCAGGGACACATGGCCAGAATCTAAACCAAAATCCCCACGAATAGTACCCGGAACCGAAGAATGTGGAAACAAACTACCTACCAGGGATCTGATTTTTGATACGGCGTGTGGGCCGTCGAATACAAAAGCAAAAACAGGACCCATGGCTAAAAATTCCGCGTTGCGCTTGTCTATTACTTTACCAATTTCTTTGGGATCTACGGTGCCATATGCGTCTAATACGTCCACGTCCAACGATTTACACTCCTCAATATTGCGCTCCCCCACTTTTAAGCACCATGCCTCGTCATGGTTGTAATGTTTAGATGCAAAAGCCTCGTCAATATGCACTAGCTTGGCTCCGACTATTTTTAACCCCGCCCTCTCAAATCTATGCAATATTTCTCCTACAATGCCACGCTGTACTGCATCTGGTTTTAATAAAACTAACGAACGTTCATTCATAAGTTGAAAGATAGCAAATGGAATAGAACTAGTCTAGTAAAATTTCTGAAACCTCAAACTCGCCGGTAGCATAAATAGAAAGAATACTAAAACGTGGAGTCTGAAGTCGTTGCTCGTTGCTTATCGCTCCAACTACGTAATGCTCTAATAGTTCATTTTCGGCATCGGGGTAGTTACTGGAACGATGGTGGTCCCCAGCAAATATTGCCTTAACATTCGAAGCGCGTATGTTCCCTAGAATAGTTTCAGCTTGTGTATGCGTTTCGGTTATAACCTCGCCATTAACGTAACCCATGACCGGAGATAATACAGAAATTGCTGGGTGGTAGATTGGCTGCGAAAGCATGACAAAGGATGCTGAGCTTATATCTGCGTAGAAATTAACCAATTCATCCTGAGAAATAGGCGTAAAGTTTGCGCTGTTGTCCAAAAAAAGAATTTTATGATCGTTTATAATTACTGGATTTGGTGTTGGACCAAAAACATTTATAAAGTCCTCTGGACCGACTGCTTTATACAAGTCATGATCCCCCGGTATAGCGTAGTATTCAACTCCAGATCGGTCTAAGGTTTCCTTTACCTGGAGTAAATTTTCGGTAACGCCAAAGTTTGTGAGATCCCCTAAAAGTATCACTTTAGTTATGCCGGATTCTTTGGCTAAATACAAAGCTCTCTCTAACATTGCCAGGTCTTCATGCACATCTGACATAATAGCTATTTTTTCTACCTTTATAGTTGTAGTACTAGCCCCGCTCGCAATTGAACCATCGGTATCCTTGACAACCTCATTCGCAACGATATCTCTAGCACCAGTTTCCTTTACCACCTTTGACCCGGAAATATTAGTGTCAAGTATCCTCGAGGCAAAAGCACCGGCGACCTCTCCGAGCTGGGATTCGGATATACCTACTTTGTTTAATAGTGGGGCGGAAATCCTGGTTAAAGTTGCAATGTTAACCGAAGCAGCTTGTCTTACCAAAACAGAAATGCCAAGAACAAACGCCGACAGGACAAAGATAGCCATAAGGGACCTACCTAATCTTCCTGCTATTGTTTTTTTTGTGGACTTAGTTTTTGACACACTTACATTCTATCGACTGTTTGTATACCAAGCAAATTTAAACACTGCTTGATAACCTGAGAGGTAGCATACGTGAGGTGGAGTCTAAAAAATCTTACATTAGAGTTTTCGCTATTATTTATATTCACTTCGCCGTAGTAAGAATTGAATTTTTGAGCCAACAAAAACACAAAATGGGCAATACTATTAGGCGCATAGGTTTTTGCAGCAAATTCAACTACCTCATTAAACTTATAAAGTGTACGTAAGACGTCCAGTTCTTTTTCTTCCAAAACAACATCTGCCGGCGCATAGGAGAATATATCCTTTTCTTCAAAACTCGCCTTCTCGAGAACGGAATGCGCGCGAGCATAGGTATAAAGGAGGTAGCTCCCAGTATTGCCCTTTACGTCTAGAACATCTTCCTCACTATATGCGATATCGTTACCAATGCCGTTTTTCAGAATTGCATATTTAATAGAGGCAACAGCTATGCAATCAGCTATATGCTGTTTTTCCTCGTCAGAATAAGAAGCCAGGTCCATTTTCTCGAGGGCAAAGTCTTTTACCTTGTTTAGCAGCCCATCCCCCGAGATGACATTCCCAGTTCTAGACGACATTTTTCCAGACTTAAGTCTCATCATACCGTGGCCTAAGTGTGTTGTTTTTTCGGCTAGCTCGGGAGATATTTCATGCATCGCAGCAATAACTACCTTAAAATATTCATTTATCTCATTGCCGGTAACTATAAATGATTGATCATATTTATAGTCTGCAAATTTAAGAAATGCCAACCCTAAGTCTTTGGCTTCGTAGACTGGTAAATCCAAGGAGTTAACAAAAACTCGTGTATGCAAACCAGAACGCGCGCCATCGTAAATAACGGCACCATTGTCCATAGTAAAAATATCTTTTGCTAAATTGTCTTTTACAATCTTGTAGCCATATTCGCCTACCTTACTTTCAAAATAATAGTAGTCAAAGCCTGTACCTAGTCTCTTATATAGTGTTTCAAAGTATTCTAAGCTCCAGGCACGGCCCGCAATATACAATTCTTTAACTCTAGAGTATAAATCAGCGTCAAGTTTAACTTCGCCGTACTGCACTAGGGGTGTCCAGTTTTCTTTTTCAACTAGCATCTCTTGAGCAATCATATATATTTGTTTGTTGATATCTTTAATAATTTCTTTGTCAGAGTCACTAGTTTCAAAAGCATTAGCACCATAGGTATAAGCACTGCCTAAATATTCGATTCTTTTTATAAGAGAAAGATTTTGCAGATCGTTAAGGGTATGGGCTTTTTGCTGTAAAAGTTGAACTAACCCAAAAATAGACTTGGCGACATGCATACCAACATCACCTTGATAATTAGCTCTTTTAACTAAAGCACCACTAGATTCAAAAATTCGTGCCAGAGATTCACCTATGCAGTTAGTCATTAGGTGCCCAATATGGAAAATCTTGAATGGATTTGGATCTGTATACTCCACAACTATGCGTTTATTTAGTAG
>JBPOHY010000115.1:0-6221 GCA_052035055.1 candidate division WWE3 bacterium
AAATCTCTTAGGCGAATAGTCTACGGTGTAATAAATCAGCTTGAATTTAAAACCAACAGCCTTAAGCACGACTCCTGCCAAAGCATTCAGAGCGTCAATTCCTATAAATAGTTTGCTTGATTTCCCAACTTTTAAAAACCAATAAATGGTTAGCAAAAAGTCACTAAAGTAAGACAGAGACTCTATCTTGAGCTTCTTCTTCTCTTGCTGAGTCGAAACTAAACTGCCTCTGTAAGCATCCAAACGCGACCCCGCAACATTTGAATATGTAAAAGGGTGTTCTACAAAAACAAACTTTGAATATTTTTTTATTAAGTGAGATTTTAGAGCCTGCACGGGACCAAAGGCCTCTGTTACATGTGAAGATACAAAGGCGTAAACCTCGTCACCATAGCCAACTTTTGAAACTACTAGCTTACCAACATCTGGCTTTGAGAAATGACCCATCTCACATATTTCCTGGATAATGGCATCCCCATCGTATTTGTATTCCCAATTTGGATAATGCTCTTTAAATTTTCCAACATCAGATACATACCACATATGATCTCCGGACCTATTTTTATCAGAATAACTAATATCTCCTTTACGCCCCAAATAATTTTCTGTCTTTTCGATTGCCTCAATCATCGAAATGTTCGAAAACCTAGAACCACCCATGTTGTAAACTTCTGCCACTCGTGGGTTTTTATAAAATTCATAAAATGCCGCAATTAAATCGGATGAATGAATATTATCTCTAACTTGTTTACCCTTATATCCAAAAATTGTATATGGACGGCCTTCGGCAATACACTTTATTAAATACGCCAAAAAACCATGCAGCTGAGTACCCGAGTGTGCTGGACCAGTTAAACAACCACCTCTAAAAACGGTAGTATGCAAATCAAAATATTTACCATACTCCTGAACCATTACATCCGCCGCAACTTTAGATGCCCCAAAGACAGAGTGTTTAGAATTGTCTATGCTCATAGACTCGTCTATGCCATTTTTGTATTTGTGATTGGGGTCGATTTCGTAACGAGTGTCTAGTTCGATCAGGGGTAAAAAATTAGGCAAGTCGCCATAAACTTTATTCGTGGAGGTAAAAATAAAAGCTGCCTCAGGACAATATTTTTTATAAGCCTCCAAAAGAACCAGCGTACCGTTTGCATTTACAGTAAAATCAGTTAAAGGTTCTTTGGCTGCCCAGTCGTGGGAAGGCTGCGCGGCAGTGTGTATTATTAGGTCAAACTTATGGTTTGAGAAAATTTCGTTAATGGCTTTTTGATCTCGAATATCCGCAGCATAGTGCTTGTAATTTTTATATTGTTGCTCAAGAAGTTCGCGATTCCAATCTGTACTTGCTTCTTCACCAAAAAAATATTGGCGCATATTATTGTCTACGCCATAAACTTCGAAGCCTATGGAACAAAAAAACCTTACAGATTCAGAACCGATCAAGCCAGCGGAACCTGTGATTAAGACTTTCTTCATAGCGTAGATTATTATATCGCAAGTTTGGGAATAGGAAATAGCAAACTTTTTTTTTTGCAAAAAAAAGGACACCCATGTAGCAATATACATCAAAGGTGTCCTAAAGAAATTACGCACAACTACTCTCAACTACGCGCATCAAGGGATAAAGGCCGGGGCCGGAACAAGGAATGGTACGCGAATGTCAGATGCAATGCCAACAACCCCGATGTGTAATTCATCAAGCGCATTTTTGGTGACCTCAAAACGCACAACTCGCATCTGAGTACAAACCTTCTTACCGTATATGTCTGCCCACAGCCCTTTAGCGTCCTTATACATATCGCCATTGGGACCAACCACCGAGGTAGTTTCAAAGGTGAAATACACCGTAACTAATGTCGGCACCCCATGATACTCTAGCTCCTGCATAAAAAGATAATCCTCTTGTGACCCAGGGGCTACATTCTCAAAGATGTCTAATGTGGCTTCTACGAGTAACGGACTTTTTGTCATCATAAGAGCTTCGCTTGTACCACAAAAATAAACAGCCTCTGGATAAAGTGATTCAACTCCCATACTAGCAGCCTCCTCGGACACGTTCTCAAATTGAAGGCCGTCGCCTGAAGCAATACTATCGGTGTCTTGCAGGTGGCTAGACAGGAAAAACTCCAGAGAGTCTCCCTCAGGTACGAAAACAACCCCGTCGAGTGGCTTTTGAAACGGGATAATCTTGGGATTGTTAAGAACACCTTGCAACATCAAAGCACCCAATATAAGTGACAAAAGTATTCCTATTACTACTTTTCCATTGCGCATGAGCTTTCTCCTTGTGATTTTACTGTTGAATAAGATTTGACTTTAAAAATGACTTTTGCGCAGTATACCACAGACTATAGGCTGATACAAGTGGCGTGAGATGTAGATGTTGAAACTAAAACACGTTATAAAATCAGGCGGGATTGCGCTAAACCTTAATCTCAGCCTTTTGCTTGGCCTCAACCTCGGCACTTTCCTTAATTGCCTCGGCAACACGTTCGTCTTCTTTTTTGGGCATCAAATGCGTAGATAAGCTCTTTATTGCCTTCCACCAAAATGCTGGCGACCAGTAGTTTACCTTTGTCTGCGAAGAATCAAAGTCCAGCAAGTGCCCAACAATTTTCCATGCAGAGTAAACTAAAAACTTAGCGTCGTCATAAGTTCTAACAGACAAGACCTTGCGCAACATATACTGAGGAGTAAAGAACGATGAATACAGTTCTTGGGTTAACTCATAAAGTTTTTCTTTTTCGAATGGGGTCTTCATTACCGGACCACGCATATCAAATGCCTCGTAGTCATTTTTATCAACTAATAACCAATCATTTTCGATACATTGTTTGTATAAAGGCGTACCTGGATACGGTATAACAATAGTCGCCTGCATAGTATCTACATAGCCTTTTTTAAACATTCTCTTGGCCAACGCAATGGTGTTTTTAGCCATATCATAAGTTTCCCATGGATAACCGAGCATAATAGTTAAATGTGGTTCCAAACCAGCTTTTTTAGCCATGCGAACGCCCTCCTCGATTTGGTGTACTTTTAAACCTTTATCCAGACGGTCTAAGGTATCCTGATTTCCTGATTCCATGCCATACAAAATAAATCTAAAGTTAGCTTTACCTAACAAATCGTAGTATTCCTGGGTAAGAGCGTTTAGCCTCATATTACAACCCATTACAACCTTCTTATTGTATCCGGAGTCTATGAGTAAATTGCAAAACTTTTTAAGTGGGGGGCCTACAAACAAAGTTCCTGCGTCGTCAAATATTTCACGAACTCCGTAATTGTCTACAACGTGCTTTATCTCGGCAAATAGTCTCTCTGGAGTAAAGCGCCTATAAGACCCAATTGGATTGATGGTATGGTCCCAAACACAAAAAGTGCATCTGTTCCACCAACAGTCTTTTCCGGAATACATGTAAGTTGCGGGTGTGTATTTATAATTGCCGTTAGCATATGCATAAAGCTGCCAGCGTGTTAAATCTCTATCAACAAATGGTAACTCATCTAAATTGTGGGTTTGCTTTAAAGGACCAGAAACCCAAAAAGCCTCCGACTGATTGGTTAACTCATTGTCTTCAAATTTTATAAAATCGCCGAGCTTTACACGCGAGTCACCTTTGCGGCCCCATATACCTCCAACCAACTGAACTCCTTTAGTAATAGAGTCAGCTAGGTCAGAAAGCATAAAATCGTAATCCCCACCGGTGATAATGTAATCAACGGTTGAATTCATCATTGTTTCTTTTGGATTAAACGTAACTTGATCCCCTACCCACACCAAAATTAAGTCGGGAAATCTTTCTTTAAGGTCGAGCGTAATTTTCCAGTGTTGCTTTACTACCGGAGACTTAGTTTCTACCATAAGCATGTCCGGCTTTTCCTGAGCTATTCTTTCGGCCCACTGCTCATAAGTCCATTCTTCGGCTATACCGTCGAGCCACACTACATCATAACCTTTTGCTTGGGCTTGCGAAGCAGCGTATGCCGGCACCATTGGGTAAATATAAGTTTTGGCGTTAAAGTATTGAAACTGCCTATTTTGCGATAAAAGAGGAACTCCCTTAGCTGTTTGTATGGGGGGATAACCGACTGCAATTTTGAATTTTTTAGGGGGAACCTCAGCAGGCATGTAGACTTACCCTACTATAAATCATGTTATTGGTCAAATTTGCTGTAATATTTTACATGTGAAGGGACTAGCCATAATAACAGCACTTTATTTAGTTTTTTGTTTTTCAACCTACAAGCAATTTGGGATAACCTCTGACGAATATGTCGAATACCAAAGTGGAAAGGCATTGCTCCATTATTACCAAACCAAGAACGAATACGAAAATTTTGATATTGAAGATATGCACTTACCAACAAACAGCACTTACTTTAGAGGACATCTGGCATTGTTTGCACATTTAAACCCCAGTGGGGATTATGAAAGATTTCATCTGTTTAACATGCTCAGCGCGTTACCAATTTTTTTGGCGTTTTATGTGTTATTTTGGCATGTTTATAAAAGCTCAAAACTTGCAACTCTAGGAACACTAGCACTTTTTTTAACACCGCGGTTCCTGGGAGATATACCAGCCAACACAAAAGACGTCCCATTTGCGGTTTTGTTTTTTGTGAGTTTGGGGCTTATATATTTTTTCGACAAGACAAAGTTCAATACTTTTGCAAAGATACTCATACTTGGGATTTTACTTGGTTTTACCACATCATTTAGACTTCTTGGGGTATCCCTATTTATTATTTACTTTTTGTATTCTTTAAAGGGGCCCAAGGCGATCGCACTAAGAAACACTATATTTATTCTTTTGATTGCCGCAGCTATCCTAACGTTGTCGCTACCACTGCTGTCAAATAATTTCCTCGAAGGGTTCAAAACCCTTATTGCAAAGAGCGCAAGCTTTGATTATTGGAACAACAAAATGCTCTTTATGGGAAAGTTTATTACTAGAGAAGAGCGCCCATGGTACTACCTACCACTCTGGTTAGTAATAACAACACCACTGTATATTCTTTTACCATTCTTAATTTCACCCTTGGTTTTGTACCTAAAAAAGAGTCGGGACTCTCGTTTGTATCAGTTAATGTATCTAGCCATTGGCATAAACTTGGCACTTTATATGCTTATAAAACCTGTAATTTACAATGGCTTGAGACATTTTTTGTTTTTGGTACCTATCATAACTTTTGTTGCTGTTCTTACAATTTTTGACCTATGGGAACTCTTAAAAAGAGTGCGGCCTGCGATCAAATATGCTTTTTTGGCACTATTTGTATTTTTATTTGGCGGACTAATTAAAGACTTTACTGGGTTACATCCATATCAATACGTTTACTTTAACGAGGTCACTAATGGGCTCAAAGGTGCGCAAGGAAAATTTGACTCGGACTATTGGGGGACATCTTATAAACAAAGCACTGCCTGGGCAACAGAACAGTTTGCGAAAGCACACGAAATAACCATTTATTCAAGCGACATGCCATTTGCAGAAAGTTACTATTCTCGCGAGCTCTTTCAACAAGTTTTCGACGCTGAAAATGCCGACTACATACTTTGTGATATAGATAACGCCTTACAAAAAGACTTTGACTTGCCTATTGTGTATAAAATAGAAAGAGATGGGGTCCCGCTAAATGTAGTTTTGGATAATCGTAGGGAGAGGGCTGGCGCTAAGATAGATTAAAAAAAGTACCTATTCTTGTGCTCATATCTTTTTTACACGTTATACCTAGTAAGAACGATACAATTAATACTAGACTGGAGTGTGTATTATGGTTTGGATTCTAGCGATTTTATTTAGCCCCGTACTTGGATTTCTCATTTTTGGGATCCCTTTCTTAGCGTTGCTGACAATTCGAGGTGTCTTGTATGTTGTTTTTGGGTTAGTGCATGGACTCTCGCACTTACTTTTTGCAGGTACCTGGCCAAATGATAGTGAATGGCAAGATTTTGAGCGCGGTTTTGATGGGTTTTTGCAGCTTTTGCTTACTATAGCGATGTGGGCGCTAATTTTTTATGCGGTATTCTGGCTAATTTCTTTGCGCTAACTAACTGGTAATCAATCAAGTATAAAGACCTGGTACGACATCTAGGGTGACATTGACTTACAAATGTCACCTTTTTTTTTGCCAATTTGCAAAACTTATGGGTTAAGGGTAGGATACGTACATCTTGGTAAAAGGAGTCAGCTATGGTAACAGATGTCGCCCTT
>JBPOHY010000132.1:0-4156 GCA_052035055.1 candidate division WWE3 bacterium
TTCGAATTACATTTGAATGCTAGGTAAGTAACAAGCCTACAACACACGTAACGGGCAAGCTAAAACAGACTTAAAGTCTGTTGTCTTTTTGAATACATGCATATCTTCCAACTCAGATACTCGTTCAAAATTTTCTATATTTGCCTGCACATAGGCATATAAAAAGTTGTCCGGCGCAATGAGTAGTTCTTCCCTATCAAAAGCAAAATAATCAAAAGTATCAAATTCTGGACACATAATATTATAATCCTGTCTCCATAACACCATGCTTGCATCAGGAACAAGGCTGCGATAGTGCTTCATGCTCCGTACAGACCCAAACACATATAACCGATGGTACTCGCTAAAGTTTTTTGTTTCTTTTTGAAAATACCTATACAACCCTTCGTATTCGGTATACGGCAATTTTAATAAGTAGATCGCATGTCTAGCAAAAAAAATGCTTAGCAGTATCACTATGCCCAAAATTAGATGCTTTTGTTTTAGCCTTACACTAAGTTTGCCAAATAAAAAGTGTAATCCAGCTACTGACAGGACAATAAGTGGAATCTCAAAAGAAGAAACGTATCTTACATTTTTAACACCAGATATTTGGTGGAATAAAAGCACTATGGCAAAAAAAACAAACCAATAAAGAATAAAAAAGTTTCTTTTCAGCAAAGCAAAGAGCAACATTGATAGATAAAAGATGGTTCTAAGAAGACCATTATACTGAGCATGATAATAGATATAAGTCCACCAAGGAGATTTAAGATATACCCTGCCACCTATCACGTGTATCTTACCCTCCTCACTTTTGGATACATACACATCCCTGATGGATTTTGCCGTTTCCGTCAAAGCAGTTACCACGCCTGATTTATAAAAGAAGTGTAAATATCCTATGAATCCGATTGAAGCTCCGGACATAATCATATATATGTAATTTGTAATCAATAATCTTTTGTCTTTCTTAAGCGCTAAAATCTTATATGTAAAACCTAAGACAATAAATGGAATAAATACTAACGATGTAAGCTTTGTCGATAGAGACAAACCCAAAAATAAACCCGAAAGCAAATATATCCTGCGAAAATCTCTTAAAAAAGTTTCGTAATAAAAATAAAGAAAAAATAGCCAGAAAAAATGCATTAATGGTTCTAGCATAACCATGCGCGAGGCATCAAAAATAATTCGGCTTGTTGTATATAGTAGTACGCCTAGCAAGCCCCAATAGGCGTTGTATTCTTTTTTTAAAATTAAATAAAGAAGATAGGCCGTGAAAGTACCCAAAAGCGCATAAGGAAGCCTCATAAAACCCAAATTGCCATTAGCTAGCGTATAAGCTAAACCCGCAAAATACTTAGGTAAAGGAGGTACCTGCAATGTAGCACTATAAATACCCTGGAAGTGTTCTAGTCCTCGGTGAGCATACAAAATTTCATCAGTATAAAAATAGTATCTATCAAGCTTCCAGGCAAATAAAATAAATACTAATGCAAAAATCGCAAAACTTAACAGATGAGTATTCTTGAACTTCTTCACGAAACAATTTTAACCCAAGATTCAAAAATAATTATAAAAAAGGCTAAGTAGCGCGATTACATATATAAACCAGTAGTATAATCACAACATGTATCAGCACCTACTTACATCAGAGAAAAGAAATATATATGTCTTTTATATCCTATCTGCTGTTATGAATTTTTGGTTCATAGCGAGTAATTGGATATATTTTTGGACTAAATATATGACCTATGGACAACTTGGCTGGGTTGACGCCGCAGGGTTTGGGTTTGCTCTATTGCTCGAAGTTCCATCGGGGGCGGTTGCTGATTTATTAGGAAAAAAACGTACAATTCAGCTGGGTTTTTTGGCAGGAACTATTGGTATTGCAATCGTTACATTTTCTGGATCTCTAACAGGCATATTTGTGGGCTGGGTAATCACCCAAGTATGCTATGCCTTTTATTCCGGAGCTGCAGAGGCGTTGACATACGATACACTTGCAGACCTCAAAGAAGAATCAAGTTTCGCAAATGTAATTACAAGGGGTAGTGCAATAGAAAATTACACTACCGCAATAGCAACATTCCTAGGCGGCCTACTCTATACAGTAGACTTCCGACTCCCTCATATTTTATGGGGTAGCGGCATGTTACTGGGGTTAGTATTTTCAAGTCTGTTGATAGAACCAAAGCATGATACAGAAAAGTTTTCGTTAAAGGTCTACTTAGGCCAACTGACCGCAGGGGTAAAAGAATTAGCGAGACCTGAGTTGAGAAACTACATGGGGTTTTTCCTTATCTTGGTAGGAGGATACTTTATGTATTCTTGGGGAATTCTCAGACCGGCTACCGCAACATCCTTTGGTTTTTTTGCGAGGGAACAAGGCGTAATATTGCCGCTTTTGACCATCTTTGGGGCCGTCATAGTTAGGGGAGTTCCTTTTTTAAGAAAGAAGTTTTCAGATGTAACGGGGTTTTTGATACTCTCAACTCTAATGGCTGGGGGCTTTATACTTGCAGCGTTCCCTATTGGATATTGGGGCATAGTAACGATGATCTTGATAGCCATCGCTGGTAAGTTAGCCACTCCTTGGATATCAATAATTGTGAATGCAAGGATAGAATCAAAGTATCGGGCTACAACGTTGTCGACAGTAGCCCTACTGACAAAATTACCCTACGTACTCGTTGCGATTACTGCTGGCCAAATGATAGAAAAAAACCAATTGGGAACTTTCAACTTAGTTACAGGGATATTAATAGCAATTGTAGGGCTAGGTAGTTTTTTGGTAATAAGCCTTCGCCACGCCCGGTGGTAATATAGTTGATATGAATACTGATATTTCATGGATTTGGAACTCCCCAAAATTAAACGCTCTAGCAGAAGCTAACTTTAAAAGATATGTTGCTATTTTGTACCAGTTGTTTGTTGAACAAAAAGTTAAATTTGACGCATTAATAGTAGGCGGCAATACAGGGCTAATCGCCGGCAGAATAGCACAGATGGTGTTTGATAAAACGTCCTCTCCAAGACCTCCAATGATAAGTATTCCACACCAACGAGAACGTAAAAAAGAACCAAATACTAGCGCCCCAGAGAGGACTAACAAGGTTCTTGCTCTAAATGTGTACAATCAAAGCTACGACTTCAAGATCCCAAAAATCACCAACCTGCTATTTGTCGACGACGAGATTTGTAAAGGAACAAATGCCCTGGCCTGTTTAAACGCCGCAATAGAAGCTGGGGCATGCGCAGAACATGTAGACTATTACATTGTCGCGGAAGACCAAAATTTTATACCAAGCGGATACCCAAAAAACGTTTCCATACACTTTTGTCCATTTGCAAAAGGCATATCTGGCCTAAACAATACCATTGTCTACATAACCCCACACGAGTTGGAACAACCCCTAAAGAAAATACATGCAGAAACTAAACAGATATTAATGATTTTGATGGGTATACCTATTAGGAATAAAACAATTCCACAAGATAACTTTGACTATTTGTTAAACGCAAGGGCTGCGGTAGGGATACCAGAATTAGGAGAATTAATGACAAAAATGAGTAAACTGCTTTACAAACTAATTGATGACGGGATAAATGAATACAAATCCGGTAGCATAGATTTAAAGGATTTTAGCTACACGAGTGAAATCCTGGCGAGGACAGACAATGCATGAAACAGTAATTGAGCAATACATAAAAACCCTGCAGCAAGATGGTTTTAATATACTCGGTATATACCTACACGGGTCACAAACGCTTGGGTATTCGGACGAAAATTCGGATATCGACATAGCAGTTGTATGGAAGGACACAGCGCCAAAAAAAGATATACGCGAACAACTGTGCAAAGAGCTAGGTTTTGAAATTGAAAGGCTAAACGACAGCGACCACAAAAACTCCGACCATTTTATATTCCAAGAAAAAACTTTTAATGTTTCGCACAGGATTCCTCACGTTTTTTTTAATCACTACGCTGAAGCACTCAATGGGACTATTAACGAATTTAACCTATATGGATTAGGGGGTTTTCAGCGCGGCCAAATAATTTATGACCCCGAAAACAAATTACAAGAATACAAAAATAGCCTTGTAGTAACACCTGAGTTACTCGATAAATTTAAGGCTTCGCGACGCAACTCAATAACAAACAATCTGGCGG
>JBPOHY010000108.1:0-7373 GCA_052035055.1 candidate division WWE3 bacterium
TGGTAAAAGAGATTGTAATTCCGATTGCTGATAACTCCTAGGTTGCATTTCTTAAATACATATGGTATAGTTCTCAAGTTGCCCGCAGATTGAAGTTATGAATCTGCTTAACTAAGTACGTTTAGCACAGATAAGATAGGTCCGATTTTTTACTTATACCTGTATCTTTTCCCTACACTACATATATTTAAGCAGCTACATGCCTTTAAGGAGGCAGCGTTAGATATAAATAATATGAATAATTATAGAAGTTCGGGAAGAGGAAGAAGCTCAGGATATGGCGGGCATTCAAGATTCCCACGAAACAATAAAAGAACTAGATATACATGGTCAGCAAGTGACCTAGTTAGATCTGTGGAACATGCACAAAGAGCTAAAACAGAGACCGTGGAAGAAACGTACATACCTCAAAATACCTTTGCAGATTTGCCTATAGATCCAAAACTAAAAAAGAATATTGTTGATAAGGGATACAAGGAAATGACCCCAATTCAAGATAAGTCCATGCCACAGATTATCGAAGGTAAAGACCTTATTGGAATTGCAAACACCGGAACAGGTAAAACAGCAGCCTTTTTAATTCCATTAATAAACAAAGTACACAGTGACAAAACTCAAAAAGTTTTGATAATAGCCCCAACCCGTGAGTTGGCAGAGCAAATCGATAATGAATTTAGGGCATTAAGTAAGGGTATGGGAATTTACTCAGCATTAGTAATTGGTGGTAGGGGAATGCGAGCACAAATAATCTCGCTGCAAAAAAGACCAAACTTTATAATAGGAACCCCAGGTAGAATTAATGACCATGTTACGAGAAGAACACTAGTTCTAGGACAGTTTAATAATGTTGTACTAGATGAAACAGACCGTATGGTTGATATTGGGTTTTTAAAAGAAATTAAGAGCTTTATCGAACAATTGCCACAAAACAGACAATCGTTATTCTTTTCGGCTACAGTTTCTTCTAAAGTTCAAGAGATACTACAAACATTTGTAAAGGAACCGGTCACAGTTAGCGTAAAAAAGCGTGAAACAAGCGACAACATAAAACAAGAGGTCATTAGAGTTACTCGCGACCAGAAAAAGGTAGACAAGCTCCACGATTTACTAATCACAGCCGAATTTGAAAAGGTTTTGGTTTTTGGTAACACAAAGTGGGGAGTGCAAAAGCTCGCCGATGAACTAATAAAAAGAGGTTTTAAGGCCGATGCTATACATGGAGATAAAAGGCAAGGACAGCGTCGAATGACGCTCGAAAAGTTCAAACGAAACGAAATTAAGATATTACTGGCCACCGATGTTGCCTCTCGAGGTTTAGATATTAAGGGTGTAAGCCACGTAATCAACTACGAACTACCTACAACCTATGACGAATATGTTCACCGTATAGGTAGAACTGGACGTGCAAATGCAAAGGGTAGCGCAATTACGTTAATTGAAGAATATTAAAACTCACCCTAAATCGTTATATATTAACCACTACTAGAGCGTTGGTACCACCAGGCTCTTTCCATTTTCTTCCATGAATAATGAGTATAGTGCTGTCTTTTTGCAATATTCCAACGGAAAGCAGCATATCAACTATCTTTTTTGGGTACTTATATTCACCACTTTCAAATTTTGCATAAAATGGCCCAACTCCATACGACATAGTTAAACCATTCACGGTAGATTCATTGTCCGATAAGGCAATGATTGGCACATGAGGTCGATAACTGCCCAAAACAGTGGCTGTATGTCCTGTTTCAGTAAATATTAGTATTCTGTCCACTTTCACCTCGTGGCGCTCTTTTAAAATTGACATAGCCGCGCTGGCTATTAAGTGCGTTTGATCGTGAGACTTAGGTTCAAAAGTGTATAACTGTTTTTTACTCTCGTTATATTGCAAAATACGCCTCATTACCGAAACAGTTTTAACTGGAAATTTTCCACTGGCAGTTTCGCCTGAAAGCATGACACAATCAGTTTCATCATAAACCGCATTTGCCACATCTGCCGCCTCGGCTCTCGTAGGGCGAGGGCTTTCAATCATGGATTGTAACATTTGGGTAGCTACTATAACAGGCTTACTCTTATCGCGACATTTTTTTATTAATTCTTTTTGGATGTGTGTTACTCGTTCTATGGGTATTTCTATTCCCAAATCGCCTCGAGCAATCATGATTGCATCACTAACTTCTATAATTTCATTTATATTTTCTACCCCTCGCTGACTCTCTATTTTTGCAACAATTCGGCAATTCAAATTGTGCTTTCCCATTTCGCGGCGTAGTAATTCCACATCTCTTTTTGAACGTACAAAAGAAAGCGCAATAAAATCGGCTTTTGCAGACTTGGCCATGCTTAAACGTTCCCTATCTCTGGCTGTAAGTGAGGGAAGTTCAATGTCTTTTTCCAGCAGGTTCAGACCTTTACGATTAGAGATTTTTGCATTCTCTAGTGCGACAGCCTTTACATTATTCTCACGGGCAATGGTAACCTCAAAATCGTTAAACCCGTCGTCAATAGAAAACTTGTCGCCTTTCTTTAGAGTTTCTATAAGCAGTGCCGGAACCTTAATGCTATATCTTGTCTTGGCATGGGCAAAATCAGAAACCAGCTCAAGTGTATCGCCTTTACTGAGCTCAAGCGACATGGCATCAAGAGTGTCTAGTCTAATTTCAGGGCCTTGCAGGTCTACCAATACACCAATAGGTATATTTATCTCATCGGCTATTTTTTTAACGAGTTTTATATGCTCAAAGTGCCATTCGTTGGTGTTGTGTTTTGTATTAAACCTAAAAATGTTAACACCCTCCAAAATCAGTTCTCGAATTATATCCGGAGACTGGGATGAGGGGCCAATAGTAGCAATTATCTTAGTCATTTTTCCACTATGCATTAAATTCATTATATATCTTTTTTTAAATTTATATTTAGGTAGATTGAAAAATATTAAGCGTTTCGCCTGCCTGCCCGTTGACGTTCGTTTTTATTCAATATCTTTTTCCTAAGCCTTAGATTACTTGGAGTAACTTCCAAAAGCTCGTCGTCCTCTAAAAATCCAAGACATTGTTCTAAACTCATTATAATAGGTGGGTTTAGAACTAATGCATCTTCTCCCTGTGACCTATTATTTGTCAATTGTTTTTCTCTACAAATGTTGATATCTAAATCTTCATCACGGCCATTTAAGCCTACTATTTGGCCTTCATAAACCATACTTTGTGGTGGAATAAAGGTTGGGCCTTTTTCTTGAGCTGCAACAATTCCATAGGGAGCTGTTTTACCCTTTTCGGTAGCTACAAGCACACCTTTTCTAAGTTTTTGAAGAGGACCACCGGTTTTTTCATAACGTAAAAACGAAGAACTCAAAACAGCAGTGCCTTTTGATAAAGTAAGTAAAGTGGAACGTAGCCCCAAAGCCCCTCTGGTAGCCAAGTTAAAGACCAACCTCGAGGAATGTGAAGTTAAATCTTCCTGTGAAAGCAAAATTCCTCTGCGTTTCCCCAGCTCGCTTTTAATATTACCAATATATTCGTTATCTACGTCAACAGTGAGTTCCTCAACCGGTTCCATTTCGACACCGTCAATTTCTTTAGTTATGACTTTTGGCTTTCCTACACTGAGTTCAAAACCCTCACGTCTTAAGGTCTCTAAGAAAACGGATAAATGCAGCTCACCACGGCCATATAAAACGTACTGACCGTCCGAATCGATGTTAAATTTCATGGCTACGTTTGTTTGGAGTTCTCGCTCAATTCTTTCTAATATTTGGCGGCTTGTTAAAAACTTGCCCTCGGTTCCCATAAAGGGTGAGGTATTTGGGCCTATAGAGATACTTAAGGTTGGCTCTTCTATCTTGATAGTAGGTAACATCTCGGGGTTTGAAGGATCAGCTAAAGTATCTCCAATTCCGGCATTTTTTATACCTGTAAGAGAAACAATATCTCCTGAAACCCCTGTTTCTGTTTCAATTCTTTTTAAGCCCTGATTCACAAATACTTTATCAATGACTGCTTTTTCTTGCTTATCGCCCGAAAGTAAAAATACTTCCATACCGGGTTTAGCTTGCCCTCGCAAAACACGTCCGATAGCATACTTACCCTTAAAGTTGTCCCAGTCGAGAGTTGAAACTAACATTTGAAAAGGCTCTGAATCGCGCGAAACTGGTGCCGGTATATGGTCTACAACGGTTTCGAATATTGCAGAGAAGTCGACATTTTGCGCAGCATTGTTCTCAACATCATTTAGATCAAAGTCTTTCCATGCTTTGCCGTCGCGACCAATAGCATACAGGATTGGAAATTCTAGTTGCGATTCGTGGGTAGCTAATTCTAAAAATAAATCATAAATCTTTTTAAGGGTATCTTTAATTTTTGCGTCTTTTTTATCTATTTTATTAATTACAACAATTATCTTTAAACCAAGCGATAATGCCTTGTTTAAAACAAATTTAGTTTGTGGCATAGGGCCCTCTTGGGCATCGACCAACAACAAAGCGCCGTCTGCCATGTTTAGGGTACGCTCTACTTCACCCCCAAAGTCCGAGTGTCCCGGCGTATCTATAATATTTATTTTGGTATCTTTGTAGATAACTGATGTGTTTTTTGCCAAAATGGTAATTCCACGTTCACGCTCCTGGTCGTTAGAATCCATAATTAGATCCTGCGACATCATTAGTTCGTTTTCTCTAAATGTTTTGGACTGCTTTAGCAAACCATCAACTATTGTGGTTTTGCCGTGGTCGACGTGTGCAATTATGGCTATATTTCTTAGGTTCATGACCAGGGGATTATACGGTATAAATCAGTTTTTAACTAGCAAAAAAAAGTCCCTAAGCGTTAAGTATCAACAAACTTAGGGACCATTCAAAAAAACACTAATTAAACGGGCTGTGCAGGGGCTTTTCGCATACGAGAATAGCACTATATTCTTCAATTACATACCCCTCGTGCGCAATGAGAATAACCTCAACTACTTTATATAAAGCTTCCCCACCCTCCTCTTCTTGATCTTTATGTAGGATCCAGGTGCCAGTTTTGGGTTCAATGTCGGTCTGTAGATCAAAATCAACTTGCGACACTAGAGAGGCGCCTGGATCTCCACTAAGCAAAGTTAGACCACGCCTCTTAACAATCACTCCATAACTTGTCATGGAATTCTCCTTTACTTAAATCTGATTTGCTGAGTATTATAGTATATAGACATGGAACAAACAAGTGCTATAGGACAACCGCAGACATCAGACAAGAAGGCTATTTTAGTAATATTATTAACGGTTTTGGCAACTTTTGTGGCTCTGGCAGCTTTAATTGCTTATATTTACAAGAACTATAAAAACCTGTACCCATTAGAAGAAAACACTTCCATGAATAGTTCCAACATGAATAGTTCCAATTTTGTGAGCAAGTTTATGGAATTTTTAGAAACAGGTGACTTTGAGTATCATTACTCGAGCAGTGACACAATAGAGCCCCAGGACACCAATATGGAAAAAACCAATACCACCACAAACACGTCAGTTTTTCAAAATTCCGGCCAACCGCAGGCACAAACCGAAAAAACAAATTCGGCACCTCCATGTTTTAAATATAATATATTGATACCGGAATTTAAGAGCAACAAGTGTTACATTTACGAGGACTTAACTAAGCTATCTACAGCACTCTATAGCTATAATGTGGCTAAGCAACAGCTGGTAGCCGCAGAAAAAAGTATAGAAATTTTTTGTGAAAATAGTAAAACTGATTTAGGAAAAGAAATTTGTAACGAGCATAAAGAAGAAAAAGAGGATTTAGAAGATCAACTTTTTAATCTTACAAACGAAGTTAATTTGCTTTTGCAAAAAGGTAGATAAAAAATATATTTAGTTAAACGGGCACAGCTCCTAAAAGGCTTTACCCAGAAAGGTTTTAATGGAAATTAGGTCAAATACAAACGGCGTACAGGCTTTTCTTCGATCATTAGCCTGGTTTATTACTTTTTTAATACTTGTATTTCCTTTGTTAGGGTTAGTAAGTTTATCCAGAGCCATTTTTGGAACAGGGATTGTCTTTGGCGTACCTGGGCTAATACTGGTATTAAGCGTTGCCAATATAATCGCAAAAATGCTCTACGTTTTGCCAGAGTGGCAAAACATGGTCTTATTGCGATTGGGTAAATTCCACAAAGTTATGCAAGCTGGGTTCTTTATTGTACCGCCTTTTATTTACTCACCTGCAGCGATCGTTGACATGAGAATCGAAACCAACCAGGTAGAAGCTACAGCTACCCTAACAAAAGACAATGTTCCAACAAAGGTTACAGCCGCTATTGAATTTAAAGTAGAAGACCCAAAAAGAGCTACCATAGACGTTCTAAATTATAGATCCTCAATAATTTGGTTATCCACAGAAGCACTAAAGAACACAATTGGAAGCATGGACCTGAAAGAACTACTAAGCGACAGAGACGAAATAGCAGATTCTTTAAAAGTTCAATTGGATGCGGATGCTGCTATTTATGGAATTGATATTAGAGCCGTGAGAATTACCGACATTGATACTCCATCAAGCTTAGTAGAAGAACTAGCAGTTATCGCCAGAGAACGTAGAGCAGCTGAAGCAAAGAAAGTCCAAGCAGAAGCAGAAGTTATGGTTGCACAAAAGCTCGCTGAGGCAACAAACATATTGAGTACAAGTCCTGATGCAATTAGGCTGCGAGAACTGCAACTTTTAGCCGAGATGAGTAAGGAAGAAAGCTCCATGATCATAATTTATCCATATGGAGATAGAAATGGTGAAAATTTGGCTTACTCAGCCGTAGCAAGACATAGATAATTATGGAGGGAAGCATAGACAACATAGCAGCAAAGGCAGAGACTGTAAAAACTCCAGAGCAAGAACTTAATGAAGTAGCAGAACAGGCCATACAAGACATCGAAAACGCTGTGCGTGAGTATACCGAAACACAACACGACGTGATTTCAGCACTTAATGATCCAAGTGCAAGAGTTACACGACAAGTGCTCAGTAAAATGCTGAGGATGGAGCATGACTTCGTAGCTAGAACACAATTGCCAAAATTTGTACTTAATGAATTACGGTTCCATAGGGAGGCCGGAACCAAAAGCGACGTAGCACTACACCTTATAACTGGGGGAAATCGTGCATTGGCAGACCCAGTAGGGTTTACATATGAGAAAACTCACTTTGAACAATACAGGAACCTCGATATTGAAGCATTAGGTTTACCGGAAATTGAACTTCTCGCAGAGGCTTGGTTTTCTTTTTACAAAAAAAATGATGTTAGCATAACCCAAGCAGGCACTGATAAGATGAATGCCTACATACGAATAGTAACTGCAGCTGCAATTGAGGGATACTTACCTCACACAGCTGTGGAAAGTGAAC
>JBPOHY010000031.1:0-12379 GCA_052035055.1 candidate division WWE3 bacterium
ACAATTATTCAGAACCAGGACTAGACACTAATGTCAAAGAAGAACCAATAGACTGGTTAGCAAAGTTCAGAGAAGCTGCCATGAAGTTTAAAGAGGATGCAAATACTGACACGGTAGAATCGAACATGACCGATATGTCTACCTCTAGACCTGAGAAAAAAGCTCAAGATGAACTTGTTTATTACAGAAGTATGTTGGGGGGTCTTAAGGATATAGCTCAAAATATAGACAAGGCTGCAAGAAACTCAAACCTTAACTATGCATTCACTATGAACGCGGGTCTCTCTTTGCACAAGCCTATTAAGCCTTTTAGCGTTCTACATGCTAGAGTGCTTTCGTCTGATCGGGACTTTTTCGAAAAAATGCTTAGGCTGTCACCAGCAGAGAGAGAAAATGCTCAGCTTTGCTTAATACTTTCTCAAACAGACGCGCCACTTAACGCTAAGGTAGAGCTTCATGGGTTGCACGTGGTGTCCCAAGCGCAGCTCGAAAAAGACGTTGAGGCATATGGTGATAGTGACTTAACCAGCGAGATGAGTTACGTCTTTTCAAACTAGCTTTCTCCTTTATTCACGCTTTAAAACCACCTTTGTGATAGAATCCTTTTGTTATGGTAATTAATAAAAACTTATTTAACACTTCCAGAAGAAAAAATAAGGTACTTATGGTTGCAGCAGAAGCCGCCCCATATGCAACAGTGGGTGGTTTTTCCAGCGTTGTCGCATACCTTTCAAAAAACTTATCACAGACCGGCTCGGATGTGCGTATATTTATGCCTAAGTACGGTTCTATTGACCTAGAAACGTATAAGATGGAGTCAGTGTGTGAGGGTTTGCACGTCCCTACGGGAGAGGAAAGCAATCCATATTTGATATGTAATGTAAAAAAGCATCAGGACGAAAATGGTGTTATTACATATTTCTTGGAAAATCAAGAATACTATGAAAAAAGGGCGAATGTTTACAACTATAGTGATGACCCAACTAGGTGGGCCTTGTTGTCTAGGGGAGTATGTGAGTTTATTCGTACTAAAGAATTTATTCCAGATGTAGTACACTGCAATGATTGGCATACCGGTCTAGTGCCTAATTATTTAAAAACTGAGTATAAAAAAGACCCCGTGCTTTCTGGCATATCTACCGTTTTCACTATTCACAACTTAGCTATTCAAGGTTATTTTTTAAACTCACTTAAAACATCTGAGTTAGACTTTGACGATGGGAAATCAAGAATTGCTTCCTTTTTCTCCGAAAGAATAAATACTCAAAACTTTATGAAAAGAGGTATTTTATACTCCGATATTGTAAATACTGTATCTAGAACATATGCCAAAGAGATACTAACTCCCGAGTTTGGTCAGGGGCTGGATAAATTATTACTGGAGCTACGCGGTAAGCTTTTTGGCATCATAAACGGTTTAGACTACGATGAATTCAACCCTGCAACTGATACACTTATCGACCAAAATTATGACATTACTAGCATAGATCTCCGAGCCAAAAATAAAAAAGCACTTCAAGAGGCCTTTGATTTACCTATAAACGATGATGCCTTACTGCTAGGGTTCGTGGGCAGGCTAGAATATCAAAAAGGTGTGGACTTAATAGGAGAAACTTTACACCATGTCATGCAAGATTATGACGTACAGTTTGTACAGGTAGGCGGCGGGGAGCCGAGTTTATCTGACATGTTGCAGAATTTAAAAGAAACATTCCCAGATAAGGTAGGAATTCACCCTTATCCTAACTTTACACTGCCAAGACTTGTCTTTGCAGGAAGTGATTGTATATTGTACCCATCTAGATTTGAGCCATGCGGTATCGTGCAATTAGAGGCCTTGAGGTATGGTTCGGTGCCAATAGTGCGTAAAGTGGGCGGTTTGGGCGATACAGTGAGAAATTTTGACTCAAACACCGGAACTGGTAACGGGTTTGTTTTCACTCATTTCGATGTTTTTTCATTGTTTGCATGCATTATTCGCGCTTTGGAGATATATAAAAACCCTAGTGTTTGGAGAAAGCTTCAGGAGAACGCAATGTCCTCTGACTATAGTTGGGGCAATAGCGCAAGAGAATACACGAAACTGTATGACTTGGCATTGTCTCTCAAGGATAGGAAGTTCAAATATCTAGGTGAAAAGAGCATAGAAGATTATCTGACCTGATTGACAATCCTATAAATTTTTGCTATTATGTTCATGTATTTCGCGGTAGTTATTCCGGGAAAGACATTAAAGCTTCCTATTCTGTGGGCAGGAGAATATGAAGCCGTCTTTCTCGGGATACGTGTCGCGAAATTTTTTTTCTGAAAATGCAAAACTTACAGCCCTTCTTGTGTTATAATCCTATTTGTGAACTTGGCATTTGTTTTTCATTTATATCAGCCGCCAACACAAAAAAAATCTGTACTCAAACAGATTGTTGAATCGTGCTATATCCCGTTAATTAAATCTATAAAAAACAGTAAGCATCTTAAAGCTACCTTAGATGTGCCCTTGAGTCTGACTTATCAACTGGAGGCTGCGGGGTACACTGATTTGCTATCTTCAATAAAAGATCTCTATGAAAATGAAAAGGTAGAACTCGTTTCTTCTGCTGCTTATCATCCACTACTCACTAAGCTGCCGGATTCCTTGGTTGAGCGTGAAATTGTAATGGATGAATTTTCTATGGCTCATTACTTTGGTAAGAATAAGGGCTTTGAGGGTGAGGAGGCTATGTTGATTAAGGATCTAAATGGCTTTTTCCCTCCAGAACTAGCTGTAAACTTAGAACTTGTAAAGTTGATTAACGACTTGGAATATAAATGGATTTTGGTTGATGAAATAGCTCTACCTAAAGATACTAACCCTTTAGATGTAGTTCACGAGTTGCCCGAAATGGACTTGCAGGTAGTATCGAGAAATCGTCAAGTTAGCAATTTAATATCTTTTAAGAGGGATACAAATATAGATGACATCTTGGGAAGCATTCTATCCATAAAAGAAAAAAACAAGGATTTAGTTATTGCCCTAGATGGCGAGACTTTTGGGCATCATTACAAAGAGGGTATTTACCTGCTCGAGACTTTAGTGGATGCCCTAGCTAAGTCAGGAATTAATATACTAACGGTTTCTGAACTGGTAGAAAGGTCTGTTGCAAAGCCACTGAGTACCCTAATAGAATCTACTTGGTCTAGTACTCGCGACGATATTGATAGTGGTGAACCTTACCCCATGTGGCAGCACAAGAGCAACCAGCTCCAAAAGATAGAGTGGGAATTGCATGACGCAGTTGCTAAATCTTTTAGTGAAAAGGTTCCAGATTTTACTAGTGAGGCGCTAGCAGAGCTAGAGACTTTACCAGTATGGAATCCTGTGGCTTTAGAAAAAATAACTGATATCCCCTTAAAGAATCATGTATATAAAAATCTCTTGTTATTACAGTGTTTGAGCAGTGACTTGTTTTGGTGGTCTAGTGGCGAAATCATTATGGGTAAAAAGCTTTTTTCACCTGAATTAATAACTAGTTCGTTAGAACTTTATAAAAACTATGCCATAACCACTGAGGACGACTCCTTAATATCTAGAGTTAATACTTTATGTGCCGACATTGATAAAGAGGTGTCCCTTATCTCGTAATGAAATTACTATTTATCCTGCATTTTTATCAGCCCTATAACCAGCAAGTAGACATTTTGGAGAGAATCGTGAATGAGTCCTATCGTCCGTTAGTTAAAGGTCTTTTAAATAATAAAAAACATCGAGTAGTTGTAAATATTTCTGGTGCCTTGTTGTCATTGCTTTCGGATAGGGGATATTCGGATGTTATTGACGGACTCAAAACTCTTGCACTCCGACATCAAATAGAATTTACGGGTAGTAGCATGTATCATGCTTTTCTGCCACTACTGCCAGTTACTGAAGTGGAAAGACAAATAGACCTGAATTCTAGTATTAGTATTCAGTACTTTGGTGAAGGATTTATGCCGAGTGGATTTTTTCCTCCAGAGATGGCTATTTCTCCTGAGTTACTTTCTATAGTTAGTAGCAAAGGTTATAAGTGGATTGCGACGCCTGAGATGGCTTTAGATAGACTTAAATATACTGCAGACCCTGCGGCCAATATGTATGAGGATTCGCATTCTGGAATAAAGTTGTTTTTTAGAAATAAACGAGTGAGCTCGTTGGTGCTGTCTTCTATAGTAAAGAGTGCTCAAGAGTTAATCACAGAAACGCAAGATATCGCAGAGACCGATAAGTACTGGGTGTGTGTTATGGATGCCGAAACCTTTGGCCATCATCGGATAGGGCACGACGAAGTATTGTTTGACATATTAAGCCACCCATTTTTTGATCCTTGCCTCAGTGAAGATATATTAGCATTGCCATTGCCAACATATGCTTGCGACGTGCGGTCTTCTACTTGGACAAATCAAGAGCAGGACTTTTGGCTCACGAGTAATAATTCATTTGTACTGTGGAAGGACCCAGAAAACCCTATTCACAAAATGCAGTGGGAGTTTACTGATTTTGCAATAAAGACTGTCGCTGATTGTGATGATATTTCGGGTAAATGTGTGGAGGCACATGAGCTTTTAGATAAAGCTTTGGCCTCTGATCAATACTGGTGGGCTTCTGCTAAACCTTGGTGGAGCCTTGAGATGATTGAAACCGGTGCATTTGACTTGAGACAGGTTATAAAACTAGCAAGTACAGATGCCGTTATCCTAGAAAAGGCAGAGAGTTACTATAGAGGCATTCTTGACCTAGCCTTCTTTTGGCAGAGGAGTGGCCACATTAGAAAAAAACATCTTGCCAATTCAAGTACCTACTTAAAAGAACCTTTTGTAGTACGTACTCCTGCCGAATGGTATAACCAAGTAATACTAGAATTTGAAGACGAAATGAACCTGGCAAGCAGAAATGGCAACTTTGAGAAAGCTATTAAGTGGCGAGATGCCATTATTAAATTAAATAACAGAACTGATATATATGACATTCTGCACGTTGTAGATGAGTTATGGACTGTACGAAACATACCGCAAGTCAAACCATTCTTAGAATACGATTGGCAAGAGTTCAGTGAATTTGCTAAGAAGAACTTTATTAGTTGTGGCAGCAGGGAAGAATTTGAACGCTGGAAAAAAAAGCGGGGGTTTGCCTTACCACTTTAAGTTTTTTGTGTTAGGCTTATTTTATGAAGATTCTGCTCGCTGCGTCAGAAGTTGCTCCCCTTATAAAAGTTGGTGGTTTGGGTGATGTTGTTGGTTCCTTGCCCATAGCTTTGGAAAAGTTAGGGGTGGATGTTGACATTATAGTACCCTTTTACACATACGCAGAAGTTTCTAATTTTAATCTGTATAAAAGCCTAGAGATAGAAGTGCCTTTTGGCGGTGAAATTCACACTGTGGGGGTTTATAAAACAAAGCTGCCTGACTCTGAGGTGGATGTAATTCTTCTTCAAAACTTAGAGTTTTTTGACTTTAAAAAAGAAGCCTTGCCGGTTGGCGAGGACCAGTCTCGTATGTATGGCTTTTTTTCAGGTGCCGTAGTCGAATATATTAAGTCTCAATTTAATACCTATGATTTAGTACATTGCCAGGACTGGCATACGGGCATGATAACGCACTTACTAGAGGATCAATTTGGCATAGACAGGCCAAAAACACTGTTTACTATTCATAATCTTTTGTATCAGGGTTCTGGGAGCGCTGCCATGTTAAAGGATATGGGTGTATTACCAGGTGAGCATGCGCTGATAGATTGGGATATGTCAGACACACAACTCAACTTTATGTTCCAGGGGATAACCTCAAGTGACTTCGTTAGCACTGTATCTACTCAATATGCTAAGGAAATTAAGACTAAAGAATATGGTGGCGCACTTAGCGATGAACTTATTGCACGGGAAGAGCGACTTACAGGTATCCTTAATGGAATAAATTATAGTCAATTCCCAAAGACTTACCACTTAGGTAACTGGCAAAGCGCTAAGGCAAAAGCAAAAGAAGATTTACAAAGGGCTTTAGGACTTGATGTTAAGGATGTGCCTATTTTTGCATTCGTCTCAAGGCTAGATCCCGGCCAAAAAGGCTTAGAAATATTGTACCCAGCTGTAGGGCATATAAACTATCATGCCGGACAATTTGTACTTTTGGGTACCGGCGCTAAGGATTGGGAAACGCGTTTCAGTATGTTAAATGATGACAAGCACTATCGTGGCAATGTTGCCTGTAAAATACTTTTTGACAACAAGCTCGCCCTAGATATTTATCAGGCAAGTGATTTTCTTATAATTCCTTCTAAATATGAGCCCTGTGGTCTTACTCAAATGATTGCCATGACTTATGGAACTTTGCCGATTGTGCGTGCCGTAGGGGGTCTTAAAGACACAGTGGTAAATGATCGTAACGGCATTACTTTTAACGAATACAGCAATGAGTCTTTATTAGAAGCGATAAATAAGGCATTTGCTCTATATAAAGATAAAGAAAAATACAGGCACATGGTTGAAGTAGCTATGAAGGAGGATTTTAGCTGGGACAGAAGTGCGCTGGCTTATAAGGAGCTTTACACAAAAGTTATAAGTAGCTAATTGTATTGCTGGTTATGTATACATTTAACTTAGTAAAATACTAATATGAGTACAAAATTTGTATTTGATGACCTCACAAAAATACCTACTATTTTAGCCACTAACAGAGCTAAGCGTACAGATCAGACAGGTGCTGTAGGTAGTAAAGACGCCAAGCCGAAAAAAAAGGATGAACATGTAGATTTTTTTGCCAAGGGGAACGAACACCTAACTCCCGAGGCAGTGTATCAGGACTCTGAGGACTGGAACGTTAGAGTTTTTCCAAACAAATATCCCTTATTGGCAGACCACGAGATTATAGTCCATTCTCCAGATGGTCAAAAGGATATAGAAGATTTACCTCAGGAGCAAAATGTACGGATTATTCGTGCGATGCTCAACAGAACTGACTATTTTGCGCAACAGGATAAAGAAGTGTTCATATTTAACAATAGGGGAGGCAAAGCCGGAGCATCATTATTACATCCCCATTCGCAAATAACAGCTTTAAAAGGTTTTCCGGGAATATTAGAAACCGAAAAAGAATATGCTTTGCACTATTACAACGAACATACTACGTGTTTTTGGTGCGATATGCTAAAAAGGGAAATCGCGGATAAATCTAGAGTAGTCTACGAGTCAGCACATTATGTTTTGATAGTGCCTATCGCCTCTAGGTGGAGCTATGAGCTTATGCTTTTGCCTAAAAGGCATAACCCTAATTTTGGCTATATGAACGAAATGGAAATCAACGATTTAGCATTTGTTCTAAAAGCCGCTTTAACAGCATATAACCGCCTATTTGAAAGGCCCGATAGGAATTTTTGGATACACACTCAACGGTATGAGCCCTACCATTGGCATATGGGTTTTATCCCTCATATAAAGGTTTTTGGCGGGTTGGAATTGGGAGCTGGTATTTGGGTAAGTGATAAAGCAAGTCCCGAGGATGCCGCAAAGCAGCTTGGAGAGCAAATCTCGGAGATTTGCGATAAAGAGATTAAGACCTCAATAGGGGAATAGCTTTAATCGAAACCAAAAACCCCGCTCTTCGCGGGGTCTGTTATCGAGTGCTAACATCATCACTTTTATTTTAATTCTACTTTTGCGCCTGCTGCTTCGAGTTTCTTTTTTGCCTCGTTTGCTGCATCCTTCTTTGCACCTTCGAGTATTGGTTTTGGTGCAGAGTCAACGAGTGCTTTAGCTTCCACCAAGCCTAATGCCTGATTTATTTCTCTTACTACCTTAATGACCGAAATCTTATTAGCGCCTGCTTCGGTTAAGATTACATCAAATTCGGTCTTTTCTTCTTCTGGAGCTGCTTCGGCACCTGCTGCTGCTGGCATAGCACCCATCATCATAGGAGCTGCTGCTGTTATACCAAACTTTTCTTCGAGAGCTTTTACTAAGTCGTTTAGCTCTACAATGTTCATTTTTTCAACGAGTTCCATTACTTTTTCTGCGTTTTGAGTTAATTTTACTTCTGTTGTATCTGACATTTACAATACACCCCCTTTAAATCTAAAAAATTAAGTTATTCTTTTTTCTTTGAAATTTCTACTAACGCGTACAAAAACTTTCTTTGGTTGCCTTTAAGAACTGAGGCAAATGAATTTAAAGGTGCTTTTAAGGTACCTATAAATTGTGCCAATAATTGTTCTTTTGGTGGCAACTTACTTATAATTTCTACGCCCTCACTATTTGTATAGGTTCCTTCTATATAAGCTGACTTTACTTTAGGAATTTCAAGCTTTTTTGCGAATTCGATAAAGGTTTTTATAGGGGCAATGGCATCCTTGTAAGAGAATATTGCTGCGGTTTGACCCTTTAAGTCCAGTTCAAGGTCTTTGGTATCAATATTTTCCTCTTTTAGGGCAATACCCAATAGGGAATTTTTAGCTACACTCATGTCACCATCAACTTGTCTAAGACTTTCTCTTAGGTTATTCACGTCGTTGGCTTTTACCCCTTGAGTTTGGGCAAAAAGAACCGATTTGGATTTTGCTATTTTTTCTCTTAACTTTTCTACAATTAATTTATTTGCATCGTTTGGCATATATTTACTCCTTAAAAAACAAAAAAAGCGTCTCCAAGACGCGAAAATACAAAAATTCACTGTATGTGTATTTCCTCGGCAAGATTTTTAACTCCGCGAATGCGGGGCCTTGCTGTCTTTGGATGCAGTTGTATTCTACGTAGTTTTTTTTACTTGTCAACACTAGTAGTAAATTTTCTTTTCCTACTGTCACTAGAAAAAAATGTATTAAATTTATATTTTTAACTACTTATAGTTACCCTCATGAATACACAGGTTTTGGGTAAGATAGGTGAGCATCTTGCCCTAGAATACTTAAAAAATAAAGGATTTGTCGTAATTGCTACTAACCATAGGAATAAAATGGGTGAAATAGATCTTATTATGAAAGATAAAAATGTTTTAGTTTTTATAGAGGTTAAAACGAGGGTCCTTTCTGCAATTTCTAGTCCGGAAGACGCCCTCACACCCAGAAAATTGAAAAAGTTGCAATTATTGGCTCGGGTGCATGTTTTTGAAAGTAAATGGCTGGGACCTTACAGGCTAGACGCTGTTTGTATTGTTTATAGTAGGGGATTTGACCCCCAAAGTATAAGGCACTACACCGATATACTCGCACATGGATTTTAAGCAATTTTTTGGGACTTTCCTATTTTACCTAGAATTTGAACTATTTAACTTTTTACTTTTATTTATTATTTTTTACACATGTCGAATGTTATTACTTTGGATGATCCTAAATACCCTGTATTACTAAAAAGTATAAAGAATCCTCCTAAGCAGCTTTTTTATGAAGGCAGCTGGCGAGAGGATTTATTCAAAAATACACTAGCTGTGGTAGGAAGTAGGAATATGACAACTTATGGTAGAAATCTCGCAACTAAGATTGTAACCGCCTTAGCCTCTATGGGCGTGGTTGTTGTGTCCGGCTTTATGTATGGTATTGACGCAGTTGCGCACCTAGCAGCTATCAGTGCCGGACTGTCTACTGTGGCTGTACTACCTTGTGGTGTCAATATAATTCATCCTTCCAAAAATCGAGAACTTTATTTTGAACTTAAAAGATCCCAGTTACTAATTTCTGAGTATCCAGATAATTTTGCCCCCAAAAATTGGACATATGTTAAGAGGAACAGAATAATAGCTGGATTATCTCAAGCTGTAGCTGTTATAGAGGCCGCTAAGGAAAGTGGATCATTATTAACTGCTGAGTTTGCTATAAAAGAAAACAGAAAAGTATTTGCACTACCGGGCAATGTAGGATCCACTAATTCCGAAGGAACACTTAACTTAATACTAAATAAGAAAGCTGAAATACTTTTAAGTTCCACTCAAATTTGTGACTTTTTTGGAATTGTTTCAAATCCGAAAGCAAAATCTACACAATATGACAATAATACAGGTAGCAGAGGTAGCTTGCAGTTGCTAGAGCTTTTGCATAGAGAGCCTATGTATGCTGACGAAATATCCCAAAAATTGAATATAGATGCCAAAACTCTAAACTTTTATTTAACAACCCTTTTATTAGAGGGTTTGTTAAAAGAGGAAAACGGTAAATTTTATGCTAATTAAAGTCAAGTCTGTAGCATTGCATGCCACAAGTTGTATAGAGGTGCTTGTGGAAGTTAATATAGCTAACCGGGGGCTGCCTTCCTTTGATATAGTAGGTTTAGCTAGCAAGGCAGTCTATGAAAGTAGAGAACGAGTTAAGAGCGCTATTAGAAATTCCGGCTTTGATTTTCCGACAAAACGCATTACCGTAAACTTAGCACCTGCAGACCTTCCAAAGGAAGGTTCCTTTTATGATTTGCCTATAGCTATAGCCATAATATGTGGTTCTAAAGGTATCTTGGTACCTGAAAATGCGCTCTTTTTTGGGGAGCTGTCGCTGGATGGGACCTTACGTCATATAAGGGGAGCTATCAGTCTGGCACTCTACGCTAAGGAGTTCCATATCTCTCAGTTGTTTGTACCTGCAGTTTCAGCTGGCGAGGCGGCATGTATAAAGGATATAAAAGTCTATGGTGTTTCTAATCTGCGCCAGGTTATAGCTCACCTTAGTGAGGGGCACAAAATAATTCCTATGACAAAGTCTGATACAAAGTCCTTGAGCACTATTGCCGGCATTGATTTTAAGAATATTATTGGCCAATACCAAGCCAAGCGTGCTTTAGAAATAGCAGCCGCCGGTAAGCATAGTCTATTACTAGTTGGGCCTCCTGGTGTTGGTAAAAGCTTGTTGGCTAAGGCATTTGCCGGGATACTGCCGCCACTAACGTACGAAGAATCTCTTGAGGTAACCAAGATATACTCTATAGCTGGACTCATCCCACCAAACGGTGGCGTAGTAACTGAGCGTCAGTTACGGGCACCTCATCATACAATTTCATATTCTGGGCTTATTGGAGGTGGTTTATACCCCGCACCGGGTGAAATTAGTCTTGCACACCGTGGCGTTTTATTTATGGATGAATTTGCTGAATTCTCTAGAGGCGCACTGGAAAGCCTCAGGCAGCCTATGGAGGACGGTTTTATAACGATATCTAGAACCAAGTTCCGATTTACATATCCAGCTAATTTCTTGCTGCTTGCTGCTAGTAATCCTTGCCCCTGTGGTTATGCAGGTTACGAGGTAGGGAAGTGTGTTTGTACGCAGGCGCAGTTAACAAATTATAATAAAAAATTGTCGGGACCATTAAGAGATAGAATAGATATGTTCGTAAGATTATCAAACGTAGAGGTCAAAGAACTGATTAATTTTTCGGGGGTTTCCAATGGCCACCTTAACGCTGAGTCCTCAAATATTATTAAGCATAGAGTTGTTGGTGCCCACAAAAGGCAATTACATAGATTTAACGACGTTAGGTTGCTGTTTAATTCTGAGATTAAAAACGAACATTTGAGTACATTTTGTACTACAGACGATACTGCTAAAACTTTATTTAGTAATGCTATACAAAAACTTAACATATCTGCTCGGGGTTACTTTAAGGTTCTAAAGGTTGCTAGGACTATAGCAGATCTAGATGCTTCTACCGTCATTCGTGCTGACCATATTTTGGAGGCTTTGCAATATCGATTTATTTAAGGACTGCCAGTTTCCGGTCCAAAATACACACTACTGTTGTTGTTATACTCACCCCTTACCTGCAAAGGTGTCAGCACATAGTTGTATATCTTTACTTCATCTATCTGCCCATTAAAATAGCTAGTTGAGGTATAAGAACGTGTCCCGATTCGTATATTAGATGTTGTCGCCATTGCGTCACTTCCCATTGCAGTAGTAGCTCCGTTAGCGACTCCATCTATATATACTTGTCCATTTCCATCTCTATCTACAGTACACCCAATAAGGTGCCAGTTTGTATCAGTTATACTAGCTGTACTACTTATATCGGTGGCGTCCTGACTGCATACCACTAAGTTATTTGCATCAAACATGAGTCTATACCCATCGTTATCGGCATCCTCTTTTGAGAGTATATACTCTGTTCCAGTTGTAGTTCTTTTTACCCATGCGAGTAAGGAAAAATCGTAGGTAGCTGTGTCAAACCTTAGTCTTGCTGCATCTGTAATTACTACATAGTCATCGGCGCCATCAAAGTCCAAACTGTAATTTATTTTTCCTGTACTGCCATTGTTCCACATTTCGGTTGAAGATCCACTGTTACAGGTACCCGCTGTTAGGTTACCTGATGAGGTTGGTGTTATGGTGCCATTGTTGCTATTTATGATTGCGTTATATGCGGTAGTTCCTTGGCATTCGTCGAATTTGTAATGCGAAAGAGGT
>JBPOHY010000082.1:0-6481 GCA_052035055.1 candidate division WWE3 bacterium
GATAGTTTTTAATATTCTTGTACTTTTTCTCCAATTCCTGCAATTCGTGATAGTGCGTGGCAAATAAGGTTTTGGGTCCAAACGAGCCGTAATTACTAACAAGGTGTTCTGCTATTGCTGACGCCAAACTAATGCCGTCATAGGTGCTAGTACCTCGGCCCAACTCATCGAGGATTATTAAACTATCCTTAGTGGCATGATTTAAAATGTAGGCAGCCTCGCTCATTTCCACCATAAAAGTGGACATGCCCTGCGTAATAATGTCACTGGCGCCACTTCTAACAAAAATCCTATCCATTAAGCTAATATTTGCAAAACTGGCAGGAACAAAACTTCCTAAGTGAGCGAGTAATACAATAAGTGCCACTTGCCTTATATAGACAGATTTACCGGCCATATTTGGCCCGGTAATTAGCATCAGTTGCTGAGTTCTATAGTCTAGATAAGTATCGTTAGGGCAAAAAGCTATCTCATCTAACAAAGTTTCCACAACTGGGTGACGACCATCCTTAATATCAACAACCCCACTAGTATTAATATCAGGCCGTACATAATTTTTCTTAGCAGCCAAATGCGCAAACGAAAGCAAACAATCCAACTGGGCGATAGCATTAGACATGTTTTGTAAAAGTATAATGTTTTTTAGAACACCCTCAACCATATTCAAAAAAATTGAGTGTTCAAGTTCCTGAACAGTTTCCTCGGCTTGTAGCACTATAGTCTCCTTTTCTTTCAATTCCTTGGTTATGAATCTTTCGGCATTAACCATAGTCTGTTTTCTGAGATAATCTTTTGGTACTAGAGAAAGGTTAGCATTACTAATTTCGATATAGTAACCAAAGACTTTGTTATAACGTACCTTTAGGGATCCTATGCCAGTTCTGACGCGCTCTGCTTTTTCGAATTCAATAAGCCAAGAATGGTTGCTACTTAGAGACTGCCTAAGCTCATCGAGGGAAGTATTAACCCCGGCTTGAATAACACCCCCTGATTTGGGATCTATAGGCGGGTCCTCCACAATAGTTGCCTGAACTAGTAAATATAAGTCCTTTAAATTTGAGTTAATTTGAGAAATGAGTTCGGAAATCAAAGCCGTAGACTCTTCTTTGAGCAGGTCCTTTATCTCTAGGGACATACCTATAAAACTTGCCAAACTAAGCAAATCTCTGGGGGTGCCTACTCCTAATGACAGCCTAGAAAGCAATCTATCGAGGTCACTAGACCTCTCCAAAATATCCCTAGCAGACTGCCGCAAGGATCTGGATTTGAAAAAAAACTCCACGCTATCTAGTCTTGCTTTTATTTGAGGTTCGTTTGCCAACGGATGGCCTAACCAAAACTTTAGTAATCTACCACCCATAGGAGTAGTTGTATTGTCTAGGACACTAAGCAACGTACCAACAGTACTCTGTTCTCTTATGCTAGAAAAAAGTTCTAAATTAAAAGTCGTGGACCTATCTAAGACAACATAACTCTCATGCTCATACCCGCGAATCTTAGTTATGTGTTTTAGCTGAGATTTTTGCGTATCTACTAAGTAACCTAAAAGCGCGGCAGCCGCCTGCACTGCATGCGTCTTGTTTTCTAGGGCAAATCCATGCAATGTGGCTAGACCAAAATGTTTGAGCAAAAAGTCTTTTGCTGCAGCAAAAGTTCTGGCGTAAAAATTCCAGGCGTTGTATTTATAAACATTGGTGGCATCAGACTGGCTTAATATTTTTAAAAACACCGGGTCTTCATAATCAGTTGGCGAAATAATACATTCTGCGGGACGAAACTTGGAAATTTCCTGTGATAAGAATTGTGAAACATTAGCGTGCTTAGTTGTTTCAAATGCTAAAAAGGTCCCAGTTGATAAGTCTGCTACAGACACGCCAACACTATTACCGTTACGGGAAACGCTCATAATAAAGTTGTTGGCCTTATTGTCTATAAGCCGTGAATCATTAAAAGTTCCTGGGGTAACGATCCTAATTACCTCTCTTTCAACTAACTTACCTATACCCGGTTCGCTGACCTGCTCACAAATTGCAACTTTGTGTCCGGCGCCGACCAATTTATGTAAGTATGCGTCCAGGGCATGGTAGGGTATACCAGCCATAGGTATACGCCCGTCCTTGCCTCGATCCCTAGATGTAAGCGTAATACCCAAAACCTGAGCACCTATGTGGGCATCGTCCAAAAACATTTCATAAAAGTCCCCTAATCTAAACAGCAAAATACAGTCCTGGTGTGCCGCCTTTAGACTTTTATATTGCTGCATCATGGGAGTAGAAAATTCTGACATAGTTTTTACATTTTATCATGGAGCCTTAGCCCTTATGCGTGATAGAATCAGTCTTGAAATGGAATTTTTATTCGAAGATACATCTCAGACCACTAAAGAAGACCTAACCTCCTACTTCAATGAACTAAAGGACTACCTAGAGCATCTTATTAAGGTATCTAAAGAACCCGAGTATAAGTACCCAGAAAGCTCTATAAATTTACCCTTTGATGAAAAGGTATTACAGAAGATAGTTGAGCTAAAAACCGAAATGGTAACACCAGAGTTAAAGTACATACTCGATATTGGAATTGGTGGATCTAACCTAGGCACAAAAGCAATATACGACGCATTGTATGGCTACTATGACTTACTGGAACCTAATCGTTACCCAAAAATGTTTTTTGCCGATACAAACGACCCAAAACTACTCTTTAAACTGCAGCAATTTTTAAATTCTTCAATAACAAAACCCGAAGAATTGCTCATAAATGCTATAAGTAAGTCCGGAAGTACTACAGAAACAATAGTGAACTTAGAGATCGTGCTTGAAAAAATCTCATACGCTAAAGAGAGGCTAGTGGTTACTACAGAGCAGGACTCTACGCTTTGGAAAACTGCAAAAAAGTTGGACATAAGATGTATACCAATACCAGAAGTAGTTGGCGGCAGATTTTCTGTTTTTTCTGGGGTAGGACTTTTTCCACTTGCAGCTGCAGGAGTGGATATTCCAAAGCTACTCAAAGGCGCGATGGAAGCGAGAAAGCATTCTCTTAATGACAACTATACAAAAAACTGGGCCTTCATCTCAGCAGTAGCAAGTTATTCGAATTATGTGAAAGGAAAGCTAATTCAGGATTGCTTTTTATTTGCACCCGAGCTCGAGTCTCTAGGTAAGTGGTATAGACAACTCCTAGGCGAAAGCCTTGGAAAAGACGGCAAAGGCCTGACACCAACAGTTTCTATAGGGCCAACCGATCTACACTCCATGGGTCAATTATATGCAGGGGGAATAAAGGACAAATTCTTCAATTTAGTATCTGTAGAAGATTACGGAGTTGATGTGCAAGTTCCAAGACACCCTAGCCTAGATACGCTAACCAATATTAAAGAAAAAACTGCTGGAGACGTTATAGATGCTATTTTAGAGAGCGTAAAGATAACTTTTCAAAATCGCAATATACCCTTTACACACACAAAACTGGAGGCACTAAACGAAACCTCACTCGCTGGATTTATGCAAACAAAAATGATCGAAGTAATGTTTTTGGGTAAATTGATGCAAGTAGACACATTTAATCAACCGGACGTAGAAGAATATAAAAAAGAAACTAGAAGAATATTAGCCCGGGCATGACAAAAATTATAATAATTTTTTTTATACTGGTCGGAGTTTTTTTTAGGCTTTATCACATCGAGTTTGGGTTACCACACTATTTTCATGCCGACGAGCCGGAAATAGTAGAGCTCGCCATAAAGTACACTTACGAAATAAAAAATATATTTCGCATGGATGAATTTTTCAAGCTGATACCAATATCTTATGTGTATGGTACATTCCCAACTTATATAAGCACTTTTTTTACAATGGCCTTTAGCAAGACCAACAATATTCTAGGAATAGGTTTTGAAAAGATGCACATCTATGTATTTTTGCGGGTACTCACAGCATTAAGTTCGTTGCTTATACCTATCCTGGCGATGACACTTTTTTTTAGGGTGCATGCAAACGTCAAAGGAGCGGTTTTTGCCCTTGCGCTAGGGGTGCTCAACTGGAAGTTAATTGTACAGTCGCACTATGTGAATCCAGATATAATCCAAACTTTAATGCTTAGTGCCTGCTACTTTTTTTCGTATAGGTATTTTAAAGAAACATCAACAAAAACAACACTATATACCGTATTACTATCAATATTTTTTGGGCTGGCGTTAGGCACCAAGATAACAACATTGATAGCTATCCCAGCATTTATATATCTATTTAGCACAAAAAAAGATTTAAGAGGTTTTATAGCGTTTGTGCTTATCGCAACAACCGTGTTTATCGCCACTAATCCATTTTCGCTAGTCTTTAGACAAGACTTTGTATTCAGAATCATGGAAATGTTTACAAAAGAGGGTGGAGTGGTGTTTGATTCGGTAGACGCTAATCCTGCCAAATATTTATTGGCGCTTGTACAGATACTCACACCAGCAATATTTGCGATGTACCTTTACGGGAATTGGGTGATTTTTAAACGTCGCGAGGACAAAAGTTTCCACCTATTTCTAACCTTAACAATAATTTTATATTTGCTCTTTTTTTCACTGCAGGCAAGGAGGGTAGATAGGTGGCTACTGCCTATATTGCCAATAACATTTTACTTTGCAGCTTACGGGTTTTCACAGCTGCAACTTATTGTAAAACCCAAACTCTATAAATCAATGGTCGTAGTAGTTTCTATGTTATATATGATTTTCCCTATGCTACTTTTACAACAATTTGCGAGAGAAACTCCTAAGTCCTCGGCATATAAATGGATGCAACAAAATACAAAGCCGGTGGATCTTAAACTAGTCTATTCCGAAGAAGGTCTGGACCCCATGAATAAATTACCGGGTGCAAAAGTTTATACAGTACAGGTATACCCAGAACAAAACGCGCAGTTTTTTGTACCTACATCAACAGATCCATACAAATACGTCATTGTGTCTTCACGCCCGTTGGCCTATTACAAGAAAGATGAGATACGAGAAATTTATCCTTTTTATTACGACAAATGGAAAGTGTTCGAAACAAACCTACAGGATAAGGGTAAATTTAAATTGGCAAAAGAGTTTGTGTTACCAAAACCAAATCTGATTCCCTTATCTGACGTTTTGATATACGAAAAAGTTAACTGAGGCTTCCTACAGGTAGTCTCGTAAGCGTTTGCTGCGCGAAGGATGGCGAAGTTTTCTTAGAGCTTTGGCTTCGATTTGTCTGATACGTTCTCTAGTAACACCAAACTCCTTACCTACCTCTTCAAGAGTACGCTGTCTACCATCTTTTAATCCAAACCTTAGCGCTAAAACACGGCGCTCTCTCGGGTTTAGAGTCTCTAAGACCTCCTCCATATGACCCTTTAGCAATTCCTGGCTGGCAGACTCAAATGGCGAAACTGTTACTTCATCTCTAATAAATTCTTTAAGGCTGGTATCCTCTTCTTTACCCACAGGAGTTTCTAAAGACGCGGTATCTTGAGATATTTTGACTATTTCGTGCGCCTTAGAAGATTCAATTCCCATTTCTTTGGCAACTTCCTCTGGGGTAGGGGGTCTTTGTAATTGTTGTTCTAAATCACGCGCAATTTTTTTGTACTTATTAATGGTTTCCACCATATGTACTGGAATTCTGATGGTTTTTGCCTGATCCGCAATTGCTCTCGTAATAGCCTGTCTAATCCACCAGGTTGCATAAGTAGAAAATTTAAACCCGCGCCTCCAGTCAAATTTTTCGACTGCGCGCATTAAGCCAATATTGCCTTCTTGAATTAAGTCTAAAAAGTGTAATCCTCGACCCATGTACTTTTTTGCTATAGAAACGACAAGGCGCAAATTGGCCTGAGCAAGAATTTCGGCCGCACGTGCATCACCCTTTTCGGCCTTTTTTGCCAACGAAATTTCTTCCTCAGCTTTTAATAGATCAACCTTGCCTATTTCCTTTAAATACATACGAACTGGATCAGAAGAAACAACCTTATCGGCACCTGATTTTAATTTATTTAGGTCAACTTCTTCTATTTTGACTAGTTTTTCGGCTTCCTTTTCGGACTCTACATCAAAAACGTCAATTTTTACTTCTAGTAGCTTTTCGTAGAGGTAGTCGAGCATTTCTATATCTTCTTCGGCATTGGGGAATAACTCTAAGATTTGATTTAGAGTTAGATAACCTTGTTTTTTACCAACAGTGGTAAGTTTACGAATATTTTTTTCCATTTCGTCAACCTTTGGGGATGACTTCACGGTTTCTTTTGATTTTACTTTTGCTTTGATTTTTGGCATTTAAATAAATTTCACAATAAACTTTCGGACAGTTTTTTAAACTTTTTGGTTAGCTCAATAGTAAGCTCCATGTTCTTTTCTAATTCTGCCAGTTTTATCTCTGCAGATAAAGACTTAAGTGCACGTTTTGTAGCATCAGCCTTTACTCTAATGTACGCGATCTCTACATCGACCGGTAATTTAGACGCCTCG
>JBPOHY010000155.1:0-12174 GCA_052035055.1 candidate division WWE3 bacterium
AGGAAATACATACAGTCTTTTGAACAACATAAGGAATTCTGGATTAGATAAGGAAATCATCAAACTTTCGGAAAAAGATGCTGCTATTATTGCCGGTTTTAGTGCAGGCGCCGCTATTCTAACTCCTACTATTAATATAGTTTCACACTCATGGAGTTATGGCTTGGATGAAAATAGAGTTGATCTAAAAGATCTAGATGGATTAGGACTTGTAGGGTTTGAGGTATTGCCGCACTTCACTTCTGAGGATCAAAACGCATTAGAAGCATATCGAAAATCTTGCAAGTATGAAGTTAAGCCAATCGCTAATTCCGAATTTATATTAGTTGAAAGCTAAACAAAAGTTCGCAACTTCATACACTATTTATCTTCACTAAATTCGGACGAAATCCTCACCTTCCAAACTGATACAATCAACCCATGAAGTCACTCATAAACATCTATGGATGGCTAGGCACCATTGCTATTGTTGGTGCCTACACCTTAGTTAGCTTCTCATTTATTACCGCGGACTCACTCTTTTACCAATTGCTAAATCTGTTTGGTGCGCTAGGAATAGTCTTGTCGAGTTATGCAAAAAAAGATATGCAACCCGTGATGCTTAACATTTTTTGGGGTCTGATCGCCCTTATTTCAATAATAAAAGTACTGTAATTTTAATAGGGACTGTTACAAGTGGTAAACCAAATTGAGCTAGTCCTCTGTTTTTGTTAGGATTTTAATATGCAATTAACTACTGAACAAATAGAACGAATTAAGAGTTTTAAAAATAGATTAGCAGAGGTTGAAACTTCATCATTGGAGACCACCCTAAACAATTTTGCAGAGGAACACGAACCAGATAGAGAAATTTCTGTTTGGGAAAGTATAGCCGACAGGTATGAGGAACTTCTTAGCAAAATTAACCAGCCGGATTTAACTCAAAAAACGGAGTTTTTTAAAAAGGCACTTATGGAATCATTGACTAATCAAGAAACCCCTGTAGTGCTACAAAAACTCTAAGATCCCTTAAAACTAAGTCTTTTTAATGTAGATATTCGCAATTTCCTTTAAACCAACTCTGCTTCGGCTTTTTTATATCTGATTTTAGCGTCACTTTCAACCCGCTCCAACAAAGCTTTGTCGTCTGTGAAGATAATTTCAGCCGAATAATATCCTGGTGGTTCTGGGGCGCTCTCCAAGTTTTTGGGGAGGCTAGGCAAACCTTGAAAGTATACGTGCACCCCGTCCTCGAGTCTTTTTACTGAGCTTGTTGGATGATTAATAGTTCCATGCATGTACTCTCTGTCCTCTCTAACAAGGTGCTGCGAAAGCATTACCTCGTTTGCAAGTAATAAGGCAATAGTTTTTGTTTCGGTTCCATGGCCTGCTAGCACCCGAATGTATAATTCTTCTAATTGTCCGGCAAGTACAAGTTCTGGCGAGTAGCCCTTGTCGTCCTCATACTCAAGTTTTTGTGCTGTCTTCATTTCGCAAACTTCGAGATACTCCCTCAAAACCCTCGAGGTTCTACCGAGTTTGGCTTCTGTAGCTAAAACCCTATTAACTTCAACGTTGACACTGTCCCTTTCGCTAAGGCCTGGGTGCATTTCTTGTGCTAGTTTTGCTGAAATCATAGATTAAGTATAATACTTTGCTGGGTGAGTACAAAAAAAAGGAGTTGTCCTCATAGGCTCCGGTTCGCTTGCTGGCCAATTGACTGCTATAATGCCATCTGCTCAACCTTTAGCAAGTATTATTAGGTTACCAAACTTTATGAAACTTTTTAAGCAAAAGCCTTTTTTAATAGGCGTCATAGAATCAGTTATTGTTGTGGGTATCCTTGTGCATATCTTAATCTTATTTTACTTTACGATACCTACCAATGCTGTAGCTTTAGGAGTGAGTTTCAACGCGCTCTATGGGCTATTATATGTTTCGATGCTTACTGACGGTCTAATACTTTTGATTCACCTCCCGCGTCGTACACATGAACACAAAAACCTTTCATTCGACCCTGATAAATTAACGATCTTGATTGCTTGTTACAACGGCGAAAAGGTAATAGCAGAAACTATTGAAAAGGCCCTAACAAAAGTAAAAAAGAAGAATATTTTAGTCGCATCTGATGGCTCAAAGGACAAAACGATATTTATAGCCCGTAAATACGGTGTAAGAGTTATGAATTTACAGAAAAACATGCAAAAAGCACATACTATAAGCAGAGCCATTCACGAAGTGAAAACTCCGTACGTTTTGATTTTAGACGATGATACACATATCGATAAAACCTTTATTCCAACAAGCCTATTAGATGAGGGTTATGGCGCAGTAGCATTTAGCGTGATGCCCCAGAAAACAAAAAGCCTGGTAAATACATATCAAATATTTGAATACCGAAGAAGCATGTTTATTGGAAGAGGTTTGCGCAGCAGTATTGGGGCTGTTGGTAATGTTTCGGGGGCGATTGGGCTTTTTAGAACAAGGGATTTAGTTGAACAGGATGGGCACCACTCGGGTCAATGGGGTGGTGAGGACCAGCAGCGTACTATGTTGCTGCATCTTAAAAATTATTCTAAGGGTATAACCTTTATAGATTCAACTGTAACCACCCAAGCTCCAGACACTTTTAAGGCGCTTACAAAGCAAAGGACTAAAATCTGGAACAGATCCTGCCATGAATTATTTTGGTTAAATATCAGAGTTATTCTTAATCCAAATTCTCATTATATTTTAAAGTTAAACCGTGCCTACTACATCTTTGTACTTTTAACTGATCCCATTCGTATAGCTTTGCTTTGGACCCTGCTGTTGCATCCAATAAACATATTCATTAATTTTGGGTTTTACTGCATTGTTAATATCATTTATTGGTTCAAACTTGGGGCTAAGGATTCGTTATTAACTGTAGTTACTTTTCCATTTTATGGAAAATATAATACCCTTTGCCGATTATATGCGCACCTGCACTGGTTCAAGGTTAAGCTGGTTTACTACAAAAAAAAGCTGCATGCACGCGTCACCTCTAGGAATCTTCATTTGGAGTACGCGCTAACCACCATAATTTTAGTCTTTTTTTGGGTGCTGGCAGTCCGCACCGCTTATTCTCATGCGCTACTCGAGCGAGATAGTGTAGTATCTTATCTAGGAAGGTACCTCTATGGACATTAACTCATTTTTTAAATTATTTTTAGCAGTCTCTTTAGGAGTTGGCTTTGCAGCATTCGCTGTAAACAATTCCCAAGTACGTTCTTCACGTGAGGTACTGCAAGCATGGGATGAACGAAGTGCCCCAAAAGTTAAACTTAGCTCATGGATGTGGGAATCAGTTGCAGACATGCCTGAGGAGGACCAAATAAGCTTACTTTCACAGTCAAAAGAGCAGCATATTGCCAGAATCTTTTTGGATATTGAGGAATACATTACTCTAACTGAAAAAGATGACATTGAGGGCATTAATAATCTAAAGCGAAAGCTTACTTTTTTTATTAGTGAGGCAAAAAGCCGCGATATTGAGGTTTATGCCCTAGCTGGGGATGTTAGTTGGATTTTTGAAGATTATCGTTACATCCCAAAAAAATTAGTTGAATTTGTAAACGAGTTTAATGCAATGTCCCAAGAAGAAAAGTTTGCAGGTATACAGTTTGATATTGAGTATTACAACTCTAATGAATACAAGGATGCTAAAGATAAAACCAAGGTCCAGTTTTCAAAAGATTACCTAGACATGGTCAAAAATGTTAAGGAATTATCTGATATACCAGTTGGATTTGCGATACCTTATTGGTTTAATCGCGACGACGAGTTGATGAAGATAAGCTATAACGATAAAAACAGAACAATATTTAGGCATTTAATAGATATTTTAGAAGTTGACCACCAGTCCAAGACAAATCATTTGGCAATAATGTCTTATAGAAGAAAGACTGTGGGAAATAACGGAACTATAAAAATAGTAGAAGGCCTGTTTAATAGCAGCAAAGATAGAAATATATCACTGTATGTTGGACAGGCGACTTCGACAACTACTGAGAATGTTTCCTTTTTGGATAATGAAAGACAAGAGCTTATGAATGCTGTTAGACTAATTGACAAGGAATTTGTGTCGACCCCACAGTACGCGGGAGTTGCCATACATCATTTAACAAGCTACCTGAACATGGATTTTAAAAATGACTGATCAAAAAAGAATAATTTCGTCTAGAGCTTTAGTTGTTAAAGATGGAAAGGTACTTTTGATAAAGCGTCGTAAAAATGGCCAGCATTACTACAGCATCCCTGGAGGTAAGCTAGAGCCTGGAGAAAGCCTTGAGCAAACCGTTATAAGAGAAGTTGCCGAAGAAACCTGCATTAGTGTAAAACCCCTTAAACTTATTGCTACCTGTGAGGATAAAGATATGCACAAAAGCCAAAATTTGTTTGTTTGTGAGTACCTAAGCGGAGAGCCCATTTTGGGCGATTCGGTTGAAAAGGAACGCATGGAAAAAGATAGCACAAACTATTACGAACCTGTGTGGGTGGATCTAAATGAAGCTGTGTATTTAAAAATAAAACCTGACTCTACAGCAACTATTTTTCACGACTATATTTCATCTCTTTTGTAAAATACCAATTATGTGTGGATATGTGAACTTAAACCCTAGTTTGCTAAAAAACTTGTGAGTTAGCATAGTTAACATATAGGTATCTTTATTAAACGATGTATACGATGGGTCAAAATTATAACGCAGTTCTACCCCTTTTATATCTTCGGGCAGTAGCCCTTCGAGGTCAGGAACCTTATTAGCTAAATAATATGTTTTAAATATGTCTTCTGAATTTCTCCCAAAGAGCCGTTTATTGATTATATGATTTACTGCATTACTTTTTACTATCTGTGCAAGTTTTAGTAACCAAAAATTTTTGTTTGGTGTTGCAAATAAAAAATAACCTCCCGGTTTTAGTATCCGTGCAATTTCAGAAAAAACTTTTTTGGGATTTTCTATATGCTCAAAAACCCACAACGAGACACAAACGTCGATACTGCTATCCTGTAAAGGAATAGACTCAAGGCTTCCTACAATGATTTCGTCAAGGCAAACATTTTTTTCTACAAATTCTTGTGACACGTCTAGTCCAATTGCCCAGCCTATTTTTTTTCTGTTTTCGTCAATCACATAATTGCCATTGCCACAACCCGCATCAAGCACCTGCAAATTTTCACCGTTTATACCAGCAAAAAACTTAGACAGATAAACTTGCGTTTCGTCCCAATCGGGATTTTGGGTCTTAAAGTCTGTTTTGTACTTTAGCTGTCGCAATTCTTTAGAATTGAGCTCTGAGTATATATTAATGTACCCGGGAGTTATTATTTTGGATTTGGGACTATGTTGTAGCTGGCTAATTTTTGTTATTTTAACTCCGCTAAAGAGGGTGTATTTAGTCTAGGTGCACTAATCAATGCCTCAACCTCCTTAAATTTTTCAATTAAGATCAGTTTGTTTGTGGCCTCAACATTTAAACGCAAAACGGGTTCTGTGTTTGAGCTCCTCAAATTAATTCTATGTGTATCAAATTCGATGGATATGCCATCTAATTCATATATACGCAAAGCTCTTGCCGCGTAGTGTGTCTTAACTTTTTCAAATAAGGCTAAGGGATCCTTTACCGTGTAATTTACCTCCCCAGAGTTTGGGTAAGTATCGTACAGGTAATCTAGTTCTTTTGTGAGGTCCATGCCCTCATTAAATAAGTTTATTAGTAGCGCAAGAGTTATCATTCCAGAGTCACAGTTGTAAAAATGCTGATAATAAAAGTGTGCAGACGTTTCCGCGCCAAATATGGCCTGTTCCAAAGCCATCTTAGCCTTAAAATTTGAGTGCCCGGCAGCACATTCAACGATAGAAAATCCAAGTTTTTGTGCCTCGGCTGCATAAAGCATTTTTACCCTAGAATCGTGGAGTATCTTTGCATTCGAAATACCTTTGGACTGGATTAGGTGCTTGGCCAAAATTAAACCTATGTATGCTCCGTTTGGCTTGCGTCCTTTTTTGTCTATAAATACAAGCCTGTCATCGTCGCCATCCAATGAAACTCCAAAATCAGGTTTTTCTTGAATCACTCTAGTTTCAAGTTCTAATACATTTTCTTCTTTTGTAGGGTCTGGGACGTGGTGGGGGAATGCCCCATCTGGGACAAAGTACATTCTTTTTATGTTTATATCTAGGTGCCCAAATACATAGTCGTAAATCCTACCGCCTATTCCATTGCCAGCGTCGGCTATGATGCTAAGCTGCGGTTTGTTTTTGCTTGTTATAAATGACAACACCTTTTGGCGATATGCGGGGTATACGTCTAAGTCGCTGAGAGTTCCCTTTTTATCTGAAATCATTTTGTACTGTTCGGTTGAAATAATTTTTTTTAGTTCCAAAAGTCCTGTTTGGATACCAACTGGTTTTGCATATTTCTCAACCATTTTGCACCCGTTCCAACCAACTGGATTATGTGAAGCTGTAACAATGAGTCCGCCATCAAATATGTCGTGATACTCACCAGCTGCAAAGTAGAGCATTTCCGTGGCTATTTCCCCCAAATCTACGACATTACAACCTGACTCCAGCAGGCCCTGCACGAGGGCTTTTTTGTAATTTTGACTTTCTGGACGAATATCGTGTCCGACAACAACACACTTAGGTAAAAAATGAGTTGCATAAGCTTTACCCAGCAATATAAAAAATTCCTCGTTTAATTCCTGAGGTGTTCTTCCTCTAACGTCATACGCTCTAAAGACACTATCTAAAGTTTCTTGGTTTGGCATTACAAATACAGTTTAATGTATAATTGTTGCAGTGTACAACGTGTTCAATAAAAAACCGATAGTGCTGTTTCTTATTTTACCTTTGGCGGTTGGCGTATTTTTTGTAGTGGCAAACTACTTGGGTATATTTAAGACAAAAGATTACTCCCTGACTCAAAAAGATACCCCAATTGCAAGCCAAAACAGAAACAGAATAGTTGATTACGAAATCCAAGAAGTAGCACGCGATTTGTATGTTCCATGGAGCATAGCCTTTACCTCCGAAAATAGAATATTGGTAACTGAACGCAATGGCCAATTACGCGAAATAAAAGACGGAAAGCTTAATCCCTTACCCCTTATGGTATTTGAAGAGGTTTCTGCTACAGGTGAAGAAGGCTTAATGGGGCTGACAGTAGACCCGGACTATGCAAAAAATGGGCAAATTTATGTCTCATATGCATATGCTGATAACGAAGGGATGTTTGTAAAAGTAGTACGTTTAAAAGACTTTGGCGATCGTGTTAAAGAAGACAAAGTAATTATAGATAAAATACCAGCCGCGACCTATCACGCTGGAAACAGGTTAAAGTTTGGTCCGGATAAAAAACTTTATATTACAACTGGTGATGGCTCCAAAAAGGAATTGGCACAGGAGTTAGGCTCCCTAGCAGGCAAAATTTTAAGGTTAAATAACGATGGCTCCATTCCCGGAGATAATCCATATCCAAACTCACCAGTTTATTCGCTAGGGCATCGTAATCCTCAGGGGTTAGCATGGAATATCAAAGGCGATGTTTTGTTCTCAACCGAGCATGGACCAAGTTTAATAGACGGGCCTGCCGGCGGTGATGAGATTAACATTATAGAAAAGGCACTAAATTATGGCTGGCCAATTTTGTCGCACGAAAAAAGAAAAGAAGGTTATATACACCCTATCGCATTGTTTACTCCTGCAGTTGCGCCAAGCTCAGCCATGATTTATTCGGGCAAACTTTTCCCTCAATACGAAGGCGACTTATTTTTTGGAGGTTTAAAGGGCGAGGGGCTTTTTAGGGCTGACATTTCGAATTACGACCCAAAGCTCATTTTAGCGACCGAAAAGCTAGGCGATGTGGACTTTGGGCGTATACGCGAAGTGGCAGAAAGTCCGAGCGGTGAGATATACTTTTCTACTAGCAACCGAGATGGACGGGGTAAGGTTAATGGTGGTGATGATAGGATATATAAATTAGTTCAAAAGCTTTGAGACTACTTCTCCTACACTTTTGCTAACTGCTGTAAAGTTCTCAAAGGTAGTATTTTCACTCATAACACAAACAATAATTTGCTTTTCGTTATTTAAGGCGATTCCGCAATCATGCCAAGAACCTGTTTGACCCCAGTTACCAATTTTATGCGAAAAGTTAACGTCAGAATCTAGTCCTAGTGATATTCGATCATCAAACGACGTTTTATACATTCGTGCGAGCATTTGCGTGTCTAAGGATTTGAGCAAATTTGAAACTTCTACGGTACTAGCTATGTTTTTGCTATAAAAGGTACTATTTTTCCCAACTAACAAATTTGCCTCTATCAAGCTGATTTCAGGCAAACTTCTAACTAGCATGTTTTGTGCGATATTGTCAGAGTCCTTAAGCAACTTGTCTAATAAAATATCTACACTTATTTTGTCGCCAAATTTGTAAGTAGACGCGATGGTTCCTGAACCATCTGTAAAGTCTTCTCTGGTGTAGGTTATCCTAGTGTCCAAAGTCATTTCCTTAGACTTAATTTGAAACGCAACCGCCTGCGCTACCAATAACTTATATAAAGAGGCCGCATAATATTTTTTGTCTGGGTTTATGCTAAATTGTTCCAAATTGTATGGATTTAAAATGTAAACAGAAAAGGTGCCCGGCGTATTTTTTACAACCGCTTCGAGTTCAGTTTGAATACGTTGTGTATCTGAAGTTTGAGGCTTAGTGGCTAAAAACTTTCCAAAAAGAGAAGTGGATGAGCTCGACAAGACGTTTGGATTTGGATTTACCGTTTGTTTATTAACAGCATTTAGGAAAATTACGGATGCTAAAATAAATCCAATAAAAACAGGGTTGGCAGACTTCATTAATAAATTGTAGATTGTTGCTGTTAAAATGGCAAAAAGTTGCTAAAATACACTGGCTACTGTAAAGCATGTGGGCTCATAGCTCAGCTGGTTAGAGCATTCGGTTTACATCCGAAAGGTCTCTGGTTCGATCCCAGATGAGCCCACCAAAAAATTTAATCCTCATCGCAGGGGTCATAAGTTCAAATCTTATACCACCCGCCAAAGACCTATAGGTTGCATTTGCACTCATTTTTCGTTAAAATAGCACAAACTTATACTTTTTTTGGAGGTCTACATGACAGAAAAATATGACGAAACGGTAGTTGAGAAGATGTTTTATGTTAAAAATGGGCTGGTTCGTATTCTTGCAGTAGATGTTATTGCCCCTGGCGGGAAACCCTATTTCCATGCAGAACGGACAGTGGATTTTGTGGCTTTCACACCCCTTAACGGCACCGACTCGCATGACTGGCGGTTGCAGGATGTGGTTGATTTTGTAGAAAGGTCTTACCAAGAAGCAATCGAGTTGGAAGATTTAGGTGCCTATGTACTTTATTGTAACGGCCCAACGGAAACAAACTGGCGAGTAAGCATGAGAAAACGAGGCGAATACCAATCAATGGTTGCCGCAGCCCAAGTTCCGGTTGGTGCGCATCTGACACCGCTTGCTCAAAGCTTTTTCAGGCTTTATAAGGGACAAGATGCAGTACGTAACGATTTATTGGCACTCTAGGTTTGAACTAGGAGCTCTAAAATGAGATTAATGCCAATCGTGATGAAGTAGGAGGAGGAGAAAGTGGAAGAAAAGAAGCAGCCTAAGTTGATAAAAACCTTCATCTCTAAGGGCGCAGTGATCTATATTTATGAAAATCCATCTTTTACAGAAAATGGCTTATCATACTACACAGCGCACCTTACTACCGACTTTTTGCTATTGCACCAGTTTTCTGGATCCTTTAGTCGTGAATTGGAACAAGCTGTTCAGTTTGTATATAGATTTGATCCAGAAGCCCAAGAAGTACCTAACCTGGACATGTTTGTACTTTACTGTGTAGATACCTCATCCGAGGTTTGGGAAGTGGGTTTAGAAAAGTGGAAAGAGTACAAAACTCCAGTGGCGGCTAACGCGGTACCAGTAGGATCATATCTTACCCCCCGGGCGCGGCAATTTTTTATGCACTACAAGGGGGTAGAAGCAGTAGAAAATGAAACGTTGGTAAAGTAAGTTTTCAGATAGATTGCGGGCGTATTTAGATTAAAAAACTAATATACGCCCTTTTTGTTTTACACAGACCCACCAAAAGTTATTTGCGTAGCTATGTGAGTAGATAAACATTACGAACTCCCTAAGCAGTAGCGACGCCACGAGCTTTTTTTGGTTTTATGCTGGAAAGGCCTCGGTCAAAGTTGGAGGTAGTTAGCGCCCACCGTCTTACTACAGGTTGTTAAACTGGGATTTTTCTGATAAAATCCTGCAAACAAATCATTTTAACCTTGGAGGTAGTATCATGTCTGAAAACATCAAAGTCCGCCATATGTTTATGTCAAACAGCTGTCTGATCCGGGTGATCGAGTTTGATAGCGTTTTAGAGCCGTTGATCAAATACAAGAATCCGGACTCGCTCTACCGGGCTCAACGCACCACAAATTTTATCGATTTTGATGAGTTGGACGGTTCGCTGGACAACAAACTGCGGGATGTTGTTGCCTATGTAAAAAGAAACTATCCAAATGCTACTGAACTCAGCAGCCTGGACGATGTTGTTCTTTATTGCCAGAATGTTACGAAGGATGTTTGGCAGGTAAGTTTAAAAAATCGTGGCGCATATCGGTTTCCGGTTATTGCAAGCAATGTGCCCGTAGGGTCTTACTTATCCGAGAGTGCTCGAGCCTTTTTCAGTTTCTATAAGGGCGAGGACGCTGTTGACGGGGATACGCTGGTAAAATAAATCTCACGAGGAGGTGCAAATGAAGTTAACGCAAACATTGGTTAGTGGCGTAATACTTGCTGTTTTGTTAGTTTTGTTGGCAGCCAAGCAACAGTTGATGCATTAATTGTTTGGGCTCCGGCAGAACCGTACAAAACGTTTTTACCTTTTGTGAATAAATAATTTAGTGGGCGTACTTAGCTTTAAAAACTAACTACGCCCTATTTTTTTGCATGACCCCAGCTACCTAGCGATTTTGATTAATTGTGCGAATAAGTGAACTTTTCGATAATAATTTGTTCGCTGGGCACTTTGTGTGAGATTAATAGGTTTGCTACGTCAACGATCATAAATGGATTCCCACACAAGTAATAAAGCGCAGACCCGGCATTACTTGCGCATGTCTCAGTAGCTGCCATGGTTACGCGTCTGCCTTCTTGGGATAAAAATATTTCAAAATTAAAATTGAGTGTATTTTTAAACTTTTCTAATTCTTGTAAAAGTAGCAGTTCTTCCTCGTTTCTAACCCCAAAATACAAACTTATCTCTCCAGCATATTTTATATCTTCAAGGTAGTGCAAAAAAGTTATATATGGCGAAATTCCTGTTCCTGTTGCAAAAAAATATAAGTGAGCGGGGAGGGGTTCTTTTAAAAAATACCTGCCAGAAGGCCCAATAAAGTTAACTAAATCTCCAGTTCTAAGGTTTTTTATGTAGTTTGCACCGACACCATCGTGGGCGATGGCTACAATGATAGACAAGGCTTGTGTATCTTTGTAATCTGAACAAATAGTATAACTGCGATATGTATTTGGACCTACCTCGAGAGAAACAAATTGGCCAGGGATAAATTGAACACTTTGAGGCTGCACAAAACTAAAGGTAACTAAATTCACCTTTGTACTGATTTGTTGATTTTTTGTTACTTTTGCCACGACTTTTTGTGGCCTGGGTATGTTCACAGGCTCATTCTAACAGAAGCATGCCTTTTAGCAGAAATAGCGTCGTCGGCAGAAGTGTTAGTCCTAACAGGCGTAGGCTGTATTTTAAGAAAAGAAAGTATGATGTATAATCATGGCTGCGTTGGGGGATCGTCTAATGGCAGGACTACGGGTTTTGGTCCCGTGTATTGGGGTTCGAATCCCTGTCCCCCAGCCATGAATTTAAAATTTCCGAGTTTGCTTGATTTAATAGCTTATCTTCCAGTTCGAACCCAAATCAGATAAAACACCTGACTTTTCTATATAGTCACCGTGTTCTAATTTGACTGTAGCATACAAGGCGTAGTGAATACGTTTCTCAGCTCGTTTAATCCAATCGTCAGAAGCATACTTAACCCCAACTCTTTCTTTTTCAAGTCTTTTTATTTCAGACTCAATTTCAGCCCGTTTGGTTTTGTATTC
>JBPOHY010000178.1:0-4882 GCA_052035055.1 candidate division WWE3 bacterium
ACGTAGTCGCTTTGTGGAAATCCGATTGCCTGTAGTTCGCGATTCGTAAGAGGAACCTCTTCTGCATCGAACATTTCAACGGGGTTCCCCTGCTCGCCATTTTTGCCCTTCTTGTTGTGCTTATTGGCTTTTCCGGCGATGATGGGTAGTTCGAGTTCGATGTGCTGGTGTTCCTCAGGTTCTTCCGGGAAGTTGTCTTGTTCTTCGCCGTTGGGGCTTTCACCTTCCAAAACGATATCGTGGGAGATTTGGACAGGATCTTCCACAATGGGAGTTGCCGGGGGTTCGCTTGGGGCTTTCTCTTCGACGTTCTTTTCCGGAATTTGCACTTCTTCTGGCCAAATGGCATAGGGTTTCGCCATCCGAATGAGGGCTTCCGCGATAAAGAATTTATCCATAAATCCGAATTCCGCGGCCTGGGGGAACCCTTCATTGTGAAAATCTGACGGTGCCTCGATTGCATCGAGCATCACGTTGACAGCGGCACGGGTGGCGTGGGGTAGTATCTTGTTGTCCAGGGCAAACTCAGCCACGAACACTGCCAGATCCACCACGGTTCCGCGCGCTTTTTTCAGAGCGTTGTTAATGACAGGGAACTCCCCTTTCGCTGCCCGCAGGATCCTGTTGCTTTTTTCGCCGTATTTTTTCAGATCCTGGGCATAAAATTCCTGGGTTTTATCCAGCTTGTGCAGGATATCTCCCAAGGTTTCCACAACAAGCAGTACATTCCCTGCACATACTGTTGCGTCTTGGCCGATTGGCATCGCAGTTGGGACACCTACTAACTTGCTGTGAAGGAGGGCAACATTCTCGGCTACCTGCCAAAGGGATTCTTGGCTGTCTTCTACCAGCGTCCGAATGGTTTCTCCTTCCGGAAGGGAGTTGATAAGTTGCCATAGCTGATGCAGCCACGACGTTACAGTCTTGGTGGTTCCTAAATTGATTACGTTTGATGCGTACATGATGCTTGCCTCCTAGCAAGTCAAACAAAAAGAAAAAAAAGATTTGGGTATAATTCTTACCATAATTGAACAATTTAACCTATTTTACAACAAAAACCGCTTCCTGTCAATTGCTATAGGGCTAAAACGTGCCAGCGCAGCCCTAGTAGTGGATACCCCATAGTTTGACATAGCGGCTATTTTTTGCTACAATTGCGGCAATATCTGTCTATATGACAGCAATCTCATTCTTTTCTTGAGCCTATATGGCAAAGGAGTTTCACATGAAATGGATTAATTTTAATGAGTTGGTTGCGCGGCATCCTTACTGGAAAAGTTTGATTCAGGAGCTCGCCCCACTGCCTTTTGCTGGGTCACAGCCGTTACTTAAGGAGTTCGTACGAACCCTTGTGGAAGGCATCGCCTATCGCCCTTTTGAATCCTTAAACTTGGACAAGGGGTTTTCTATAGCCGTTCGCAAACCCGGTTCTGGTTTTTACGAACACCAACGCATTTGGGACGCCACCTCGTATGCAGTTCACTGTTGGGTGGGCAAAAACAGTTCATCTAGAGCACGTAGCGTCTCGTCAGACGAACCAACGGTGCAGGCTGTCATCAATGAAATCTATAGATGGCATACTGATGCGGTAACTGCTTTCCCGGAAACCCTTGATCCACTAGTTTGGGGATTTGTTGTTAAAACGTCTTCTTATGGGGGTATGCGCGGGTTGGTGTCTGTGCGCTATGAGGTTTATCCTTTTCCCGAAAATTATGTGCCTGCAACGGAAGCTGTTTAGGAGGCTTTTATGAATGCAACTAAGCTTCAAAAAATCATTGAAGATGCGATGTTGTGCGCAAATGTTGTTTTAACTTTTAAGAAATTTGCTGTAAATCCTTTAGAAGTATTTAAGGCAGAACTGTCGGCAGATCTTTTGATCCATTTTGCTAATACCGGTAGAATCCAGATTGTGGCGCAAGACGCGGAAAAATCTCAGTTTACAATTGCGAAAACAACTCTTTTTGTTCCACAAGATGCTCAAGAGCTGGCTGAACGCATTGCGTTTATTGTGATTGCGGCTGAAGCGCGTTCTATTCCTTTGCACCAGCTTTATTTTGAGTTTGGAGACACTGGAGCACAGCTACGCTTAGTTGGTGGAAACAAATTATTGCGTACCCTTTTTGTGGCAACCATCGCCGCTACCGAAAAGTTTTATGGTTTTGTTTCTACAGTAGCCCTTAATAAAGATGGTGTCGCAGTTCTCGATCTGTCTGCCGCCTCTGAAGATTCTGCTCTTGTTTTTGCCGAAACCGTCGCAAAAATTTTTAAGACAGAATTGTTAATGTAATGTTTTCCTAAAGGACACGCCCCCAAAGCCTGTCCTTTTTTTTGCGCTTTGCGCAAAAAGCCTCTTTGTCGTAACAACAAAATCTAGTATTATCACTGCAGTGAAAAGCAAAATCTTAATTACAACCGCAGTTGACTATACAAACGACGTAATTCATCTAGGCCACGCTTATGAAAAGGTTTTGGCCGATGCTATCGCGCGCTTTGAGCGTGCAAAGCGCGGTGTCCAAAATGTGTACTTTATGACTGGTACCGATGAACACGGCAACACTAATTACCAGGCTTCGCTCAAAAAAAACATTTCTCCAATGGAGCATGTAACTGATGTTGCCAACAAAAACAAAGAACAACTAGATATACTAAACATTTCTTATCAAAGATTTATACGCACAACTGACGCTGACCATAAAAAAATCTCGGCCGAATTTTTTACAAAGGCTTATGCGGCCGGTGATATCTACAAATCTAGCTACGAAGGTCTATATTGTGAGGGGTGCGAGTCATATAAAACCATTACAGAGTTGGTTGATGAAAAATGTCCACTCCACATCTCCAGAGAGATTCAAAAATACGAGGAAGAAAATTACTTTTTCAGGTGGTCAAAATACACGCTATTTCTAAAAGACCTGATAGAAACCAACTCCCTTTTGATTCAGCCAGGGGGTAAACGTAAAGAAATGCTCGCATTTATAGAACAAGGTATTGATGATATTCCGGTTAGTCGCCAAAAGTTTAAACTTCCATGGGGAATCGAAGTACCTTTTGACTCAGAGCAGGTACTGTACGTTTGGTTTGATGCTTTAATAAATTACTACACGGAGGGTTCGCAAAAAGGGTTTTGGGACGCCGATACCGAGATAACTCATTTTGTTGGAAAGGATATATCCAGATGGCATACCCTTTTATGGCCGGCTATGTTAAAAAGTGTTGGGTACGAACTCCCCAGCAAGGTTTATGTGCATGGGTTCATTAATTTAGAAGGCCAAAAGATTAGTAAGTCCCTGGGCAATGTTATTCGTCCAACCGATTTGGTCGAAAAGTACGGTGTAGACGCCGTTAGGTATTACCTACTAAAGCATGGTCCTATAACCGAGGATTCGGATATTTCTATGCCCCATTTGGTTGAGGTCTACAATTCTGATTTGGCAAATGGTTTGGGTAACACTGTAGCTCGTATAGCTAAGCTAGCCGAAAATTCCGGACTTGAATTTGCGTTTTCTACTGCAGAACCTAACATTTGGGATGGGCCTTGGGCTGAGCCTCTACAAGATTGTCGTGTAGATTTTGCTTTACAAAACATATGGAAGCGACTTGCCGATTTGGACAAACATATTAATGAGTCCACTCCTTGGGCTATAACTGACCGAGGCCAATTAGAGACTGTTTTATCCTACGAAATAGGGGAGTTGCGTATAGTCGCTAAACTAATCGAGCCCTTTATTCCTGATACATCTAAAAAAATCCAAGAGCAGTTTTCTGGCCCACTTATAAAAGCAGCTGCTGGATTGTTCCCAAGAATAAATTAAAGCGTTAATATTAGGGCATGCTTATAGATTCTCATTTACACATTCCGCACCCAAACTACGTACGCTCAGTCAAAGAGTTGCTTTTAGATGCCCAAGCCGACGGTGTCGAAAAATTAGTTAGCATTGGAACTTCTTTAGAAGATAGTAAAAAAACGCTTGAATTCTGTAGTTCTTACGACAATATTCATTGCACCGTAGGAGTCTATCCTCACGAAAATTTAGAAACGGACTTAAAGGATATTTTCGAAGGTTTACAGGCTTTAATAAACAACCATCAGAAAAAGATTGTTGGTATTGGTGAATGCGGGATAGATATTTCTAACGCAGATACTGGTGTGCGCCCACTAGACTCTCAAATTGAACTTTTTAAGTTACAAGTGGGTTTGGCCGTAGAACACGATTTGCCAATAGTTATTCATAATCGTCATGGCGATGATCAAGTTTACAGCATACTAAAAAAGTACAAGGACAACGGGGTTGTAGTTAGAGGGGTTATGCACTGTTTTGCCTCCTCATGGGAATTTGCCCAAAAAATACTGGATTTGGGGTTTTATGTTTCCTTTTCAGGAATGGTCACGTACCCTTCTAGAAAAGACCTGGCCGAGGTTGTCAAAAACACTCCTCTAGGTAGGATTTTAGTCGAAACAGATTCTCCCTATTTGCCACCACAACCTCACCGCGGCGAGATAAATGAACCCAAATATGTTAAGATTGTCGCCGAGAAGGTCGCTGAGCTAAAAAATCTGTCCTTTAACCAAGTTTCGCTCGCCACATACAAAAATACCTGTGACCTTTTTTCTATATGACAGAGGAATTTGTCCAGAAACATGAAAAGAAAATATATAGGGGGTTTGAAATACTTTTGGGTGTTTTAACTTGGCTGTTGTTTTTTTCCCCCATTTGGCTTGGCCTAATCGCTCCCGAAATCATTATTTTTTATATTACCTTTTTAACAATATATTGGTCCTACTTAGCCTTTAAACACTCGTATGGGATTATCATTGGCTATAAAAAATACAGAGAAGAAATGGCTACTGATTGGTTAGCGGAATATAAAGCACTCGACTTTA
>JBPOHY010000058.1:0-5567 GCA_052035055.1 candidate division WWE3 bacterium
ATCGTAGCTATACCGGAGACCCAACCCTAGATATATACTATCCCAGGGATAACGAGGTTTTAGAGACCGACGTTTTAGATGTTACCGGTAAGGCTGATCTGGATTCTGAGGTTTTTATAAATAATCAGCAAATAATTGTTAACCCCGATGGAAGTTTTGTAACTTCGCTTAAATTAAAAGAGGGTTTAAACACAATTAGTATTAGAGCTGTTAATCAACTAGACCGGGAGACTGAAAAAATCAAAACTATTATTTTTAGACCAAAAAAAGAAGTGATAGTGCCAGTAATAGAGGAGAGTAGTGAGTCTACGCAAAGTGATTCTGATTTTTTATAACTTAATCTCAGCATCCACAAACGCATCCAAATCACCATCTAAAACTGCGTCTGGGTTTGTGCTTTCGACGTCTGTGCGTAGGTCTTTTACTAGTTTGTATGGATGTAATACGTAGTTGCGAATTTGATTTCCCCAACCTGGCATGACGTGCTCGCCTTTTAGTTTTCGTCTTTCTTCATCTGCCCTTTTCAGTTCTAGCGCATAAAGGCGTGATTTTAGAATCTGCATCGCCTTTTCACGATTTCGGCCTTGGTAGCGTTCGCTCTGGTGCTCTACGATTAATCCACTCGGAATGTGTTTAATTCTAACTGCAGTAGATACTTTATTAACATTCTGTCCTCCCTTGCCCCCAGACCTATACGCATCAAACTCAATATCCTCAGGTTTTATCTCTATTTCTACGTCTTCCCCAACCACAGGAATAACTTCGACTAACGCAAACGACGTTTGTCTTAAACCATCCGCGTTAAAAGGGGATTGCCTTACCAGGCGGTGGACTCCAGCCTCATTTTTTAAAAACCCGTAGGCAAATTTGCCGTAAATCTCAATTTCTATTTCTTTAAACCCTGCTTCTTCGCCTTTGGTAACTGTAATTAGGTCAAAATCCCACTTTTTTCTTTCGACATACCTGGTATACATTCTAAAGAGCATTTGGGTCCAGTCCATTGCTTCGGTACCTCCTTGCCCTGCATGAATGCTAATTATCGCGTTGTCCTTATCGTGTTTTCCTCCCAAAAATGTTTTTAGCTCGAGTTTTTTTACGTCATTTTCGAATTCTGTTATGTCGTTTTCGGCTAGTGCCATTTCTAGCAACTCGTAGTCTTCTACATCTCGTTTGAGGTCCGCTAAGTCTTGCGAGACTTTTTGGCCGTCCTCCCAGTTCTTCCATAAAGTCTCATCGTTCATGCGTTCTTCAAGCTGCTTTATTTTTTGTCTTTTTTCCTCTATGTATAGATTTTGTTTTAGGATTTCTAGTCTTTGTTGGTATTCGGTTGTACTTAAGGCGCTATCTGCCATAGTTTGAGTAGTATATCACTTGTTTTCAAATACTTCTGTGCCAAGTTCTATAGTATCTCCCGGTTTAATTTCTCCTGATAACAGATTTTCCGCAAGGTATGTTTCTACGTTATCTTCTACAACGCGGCTCATTGGACGTGCCCCCCACTCCGGGTTATATCCACGCTTAACGATTTCGTCTATAAGTTGGCCCGAAAAGCTCGCTTCAATGTTTTTGCTTTTTGCTACGTTCCGAACCTTTTCAAGTAGTAGCAGTGCAATCTTTTTTGTATTTTCGATGGTAAGTGGATTAAACACAATTATTGCAGAAAACCTGTTTAAAAATTCTGGAGCAAATTTTTCTCTAACTACTGCCATTGCAGCGTTTTCCATTTCTTCAAATTTACCATTTCTGCCAGCCACCTCTTGGATTACTCGTGTACCTGCGTTGCTTGTAGCTATAACAATTGTATTGGTAAAGTCTATCGTTTTGCCGGAAGAGTCAGTCAACCGTCCATCATCCAAAACCTGTAAAAATAGCAACAAAATTTGTGGGTGTGCTTTTTCTATTTCGTCTAGGAGTAATACCGTAAATGGCTTTGTGCGTACTGCCTCTGTCAAATACCCCTTACTGCGGCCATCGTTGCTCCCCAAAAGCTTTTCTATACTTTCTACGGTCTGGTATTCGCTCATGTCTAGCCTTACCATAGCTTTTTTATCACCAAAATATATTTCACTCAGTGCTTTGGCAGTTTCTGTTTTACCAACTCCTGTAGATCCAACAAATAAAAAGCTTGCGATAGGTTTGTTTTCGTCTCTGATACCTGCGCGTGCTCGTTTTATAGCCGCTGCAACGTGTTTAATAGCATTATCTTGCCCAATAACTTTTCTCTTTAATTCATCTTCTATTCCCAATAGCTTTTTTGATTCATCTTCGGTTACATTTTCTACTGGGACGTGTGTTAGCGCCGAAATTTCTTTGGCAATTGTTTGTGAATTGACTACCTTATCCGAATTAGCCGCTGTATTACAGGCTCTTATTAATATATCCAAGGCTTTGTCCGGAAATACACGCTCGTGTATCAATCTCCGAGAAAGTCTTACAATATTCTGAAGCGCAGGAAGCGTAATAAATATATTGTATTGTCTTTGCAGCTTGTTCGCCTCGTGCATCAGTATTTCTAACGTTTCGGATTCGGTGGCTTCGGGTATTTCTATTGTTTCGAATAATCTAGCAAAAGAACTATTGGGCTCTATATACCTCCTGTAATTTGGAATTGATGTCGCGCCAATAAATTGTATTTCGCTAGATGCCAAGTGGGGTTCCAAAATTGCATATATTGATGAAATGCTATTTTCCTCATTATTTATCCCGCTTGCGAGCGTATGTATTTCGTCTATAAACAGAATTATGTCGCGGGATCTCTTTACATCGTGCATTGCGGCTGTCAAATTTGCCGCAACATCACCAGTATTCTTTGCGCCGGATAGTATGGATCCAAGTTCTAAACTCACAATGCGCTTATTTCTCAAGGTTTTATAGTTTGTACCTTGTATTATGGCGTTGGCGAGTCCCTTCACTATTGTTGTTTTTCCGCTGCCGGGTTCGCCGATTAATAATACGTTAACATTTGATCCGCCTAAGTAGTTGGCTATCTTTTTTACCAATTCCTCGCGTCCTACTAGCCGCTTAAAGTATCTTTTTTGTGCTAGCCCTGTATAGTCCGTCGAAATCGAATCTAATTTAGGAGTAACCACTCCCGTCATCCCATGGCCATATCCAGCCATTGTTGTTATTGGGTAGTCTTCTTGCCAAAAGTAAACTTTAGCCGAATCTTCACGAGCAGTTGCCAGCCAAGCAATTGTATTTTCCAGAGTCGCGATATTGGTACTAAATGCTGCTAGCTTGCTGTCTATATTTGGGATAGTTTTTAGTATCGCGATTAATAGGTGCTCATTTTCGACATATCTCGTATTTTGTGTTTTTGCTATATCGTGGGCGAGTTTTGCAATATTACTAAAGTCTATAAAAGGTAAGTCGTTTATCTTTTCGATAAATTTATCTATGTCGAGTTCGGCTCGTGTAAAAACTGCCGCTATATCAGGATTTCGAAAAAATCCCTTTAAGTTACGAATGCTGCCTTTTTTGGCGGCCCCGACAAAGCGTTTTGTAGCAGGCCTAAAGGCCTGAAGTTCCTCGCCCTCTAGCACCTCCCCGACTCTTTTAAGGGGTATACTGTGTGCAAGGCTGTACCATAATGCAAAAAGGCCAGGAAGTATCAATAGGCTATATCCTTTAGTAAAGGTTATGATTAGTATGGGAAGCAGCAACCAGGCAATTGGTAAAACAATGGTAACTATTAGAATTATAAGAACAAAACCAATTCCGCTAAAAATAAAGCACAATCTCATTACTACGCCAATAAGCCTGCCTATTATGGTGTAGTCACCAAATAACGGTGTAAATAAAAGTCGAACATTAAGTGTAAAAGAAAACTCGTTGTTAACTATAAGCAGCAAATTTTTAGCTGCTATTAAGATCCTCTTTGGCATGTCCACAAAGGCCCAGAATATGAATCTAATCAGCATAAACTTAGGATATCAGATAGCATGTGGACATTCCATGGCATGTCCCATGCACCTACTGTTTCTACTCCACAGTTATTGAGTCAAACTCAAAATCAAATATTCCGGACTTACCCTGTTTTGTATCCGAAAGCGAATCTGTAGAAAACCTCAACACCAGCCCCTTAACACTTCCAGAATCTACCTGTCCTAAATCAAAACCTTCGGTTTTCCACTTTGTGATGGTTTTTTTGCCAAAGCTGGTAGACTCTTCTCCCGCATCTACTGCGCCGTTATTGTTATTGTCACTCCATAAAACGGGTTCTATATATATAACACTGCGCAAGTCATCCGGATCGTTTGCGGTAAGGTAATTAGCATTTGTTGCTATTTGCACTTTGCCTGTGGCATTGTTGTATATCTTTATTGCGTAATCCTTTTTCCAGTTGGGTCCTATGTTCATGAATGATGGTCCAGCCATTTCGTCTGCCAAGTTTTCATTTATAAGCCCTCCTGCCGGGTCTTTTAGTAACTTTAAGTCTGCGCTTCCAACAGAAAAAGATGATCCTAAAACTTTACCTGTGTCCGAAAAAGCTGCGTAGGCCACTCCCGCTGTGAGCAGTATTGCAAATGCCGCGACTATCGCGGAGATCAATTTAGTTTTCATTTTTTTGCACCTCCTTTCTTTGCTGCAACTTTATACGTACTAAAAAGGTTAAGTGCTTTTAAACTGGTAAAAGTTGTGTTGGTTACTATAATGTGATCAATCAGTGGTATCCCTAGTTCTTTTCCTACCAAAGCAATTTTTTCGGTTACTAGTAGGTCTTGAGGACTCGGTGTTGGGTCGTTTGATGGATGGTTATGTGCCAAGATTATAAATGTTGCATTTTTTAGCAAAGCTTTTCTATATATTTCGCGTGCTGGTACTAGTGTCTCGTTTATGGTTCCAATACATATTAAATCTTTAGAAATGTAATTATTTCTGCTATCAAGAGAAATCAAATATAGGTGTTCCTGGTCCTTTGAATGCAAGTCTTTTTTTAGCAGAGCATAGGCATCCGTTGGTCTTACAATTTTAATTTGTGGCTCCTTGGTCTCTAAGAGCGTCCTTTTTGCTATCTCATTTACCGCCGAAAGTGTTGTCGCCTTAGCATATCCCATGTTTGGTTCATTTTTTAGCTGTTCGATGTCTGTATTTATTACTGTTATTAGGTTTGCATACTTTATAAGTAAATGTTGTGCCAAGTCCAATGCAGATATTGTTTTACCTCCGGTACGGAGCACTATCGCTAGCACCTCTGCATCAGTAAGAACCCCACCACCCGAGGCTTGCAGTCGTTCGCGCGGACGATTTTTGAGTTCTATATCTTTTATCCGTTTAGCAATCATTCCCAAAATATAGGTTATTGCAATGTGTATTGCAACATGTTAATTTCTATTAAGGATGGAGAATATGAAACCTGCCATGATAGGTGAAAAGATCAAAAACATCAGACAAAAATGCAAGCTCTCTCAAGCCAGATTTGGTAAAAAACTCGGCATTTCAGGCAAAACCATTTCCGCATACGAAACGGGAAGAATTTACCCTACATTGAGAATATTGGAAAAGATAAAAAGTGAGTATGACAGTGAAATCGTGGATTTTGAAACGGATTCTAAGGAGTACATTAG
>JBPOHY010000071.1:0-14205 GCA_052035055.1 candidate division WWE3 bacterium
GTTATTACAGCCCGTCTAGCCAAATTAAGATTTGTTGGACGCCAACTACATAGGCCGATCTAATGTATTTGACTTACGATTCCGGAAATGACGCGCAAATTAGGGAACACGGAGGTTTATATAAAAGTAACCTGACCCCCATTCCCCCATCGCTCTACGACCGCAGCGATCAAAATTTTGTCGAAGCCACTGATGCTGTGAGTGACGGATATGCTGCCTGCAAAACGGTGCCCGTTTCTACAAGCACCGATCTATTTGGTTTAAGAATACGTTCCTTGGGTGGGGATTCTAATGTTGCGGTTTACGGTGTGGGAGCAGACCTTCCGCTGCAGGGCTACATAATTACGTCTACTGGTGCGCTTGAGCAAGGCGGGACCGTTACAGCTACTAAGAAACTATCTATAGTGAAGTCACTTCCCTACTTACCGGCCAGCTTTGACTACTCATTGTATGTAGCAGGCCCTCTCACAAAGTAATTAGTTATTGACAGCAATTTTTAAATAACACATACTTTTTACAATGCCAAGTATCTCTTCTAAGTTAAAAGCTTCTTATAAAGCTCTTTCAGGCGGTTTTACCCTTGTTGAATTACTTCTTGTTATCGCCATCATCGGTGTTTTAGCAGGTATTATGTTGAGTGTGGTTGATACGGGACAACAAAAAGCAATAGCTGAGGATTCAGTAAAAAGAACTACACTCGATAAGCTAGCTCAAGGTATTGAGGCTTTTGCAGTCTCCGAAGGCCATTATCCCGCCGGAGGTGGTGCCGGTTTTAAGTTTTCTCCCCCTGCCGAGGCATTTTCATTTCCTCAAAGAGTTTACGCTGACCCAGGCCAGGGTTTTCAGGGGATAAATCCGTTAATAGATTCTCCAGATGCAGCCACTGTAGCGGTTTATATTTCGGAATGGCCAGAAAACTATTGGTATAACGAGGATTCAAATTTGAATACCGGAGAATTTGCTGTTCATGTCGAAAAATCCACTACCCTTACGGAGTACTTTAAATACAGCTCAGTTTGGGGTACTACCATGGAGTGCGGTGCCACAACTGATCTTACAGATGTAGACTCATGTGGTCCTTTGGGTAGTACTGCGACCTGTGGTGACGGTCAGTGTATTTTACCCGAAACTTGTTCTACGTGTGCGAGCGATTGCGGTACATGCAGTCCTCCACCTCCAGTCGAATCTTTTAACATTACTCCTACCACAGCAACTATAAATGTAGGTGGTACACAAAAGTTCACTGCATACTATTCTAATGGTGGTCCTGTACAAGATGTATCGGCATCTGCACAGTGGTCTATAAATAGCGTGAGTATGGGTAATCCAATAGCTAGCGTATCTTCAAACGGTACTGTTACTGGACTGAATGCTGGTAATGGATCTGTAGTGGCCTTGTACAATGGAAAAACGGTAACCGCTACTATAACGGTTACTAGTGTAAGCCCAGGTGGCACTCTAGCTGTAACCCCAGTTTCTGGCTCGGTTAAGCCCGGGTCTCAGATTACATTCGTCGCCACTTATACACCTGTTAGCGGGTTGCCCCAGAATGTTAGTGCCTCTGCAGTTTGGGCTATTGAGTCCAGTCAGATAGGTTTAGCCAGTGTTTCTGGAGGTGTAGTTACTGGTTTGCAGCCGGGAACAGGTCTAGTGCGTGCTACTTACAATATGCAAACGGACACTTCTGACTTAACGGTTGCAACTGGCGGCAGGTAATGCTTACAGCCTATACATATGATATTGCCAACTAACCAACAAAAGAATGAAAGTGGATTTACGCTAATAGAACTCCTTATAGTGATTTTGATAGTTGGTGTTTTGGCAGGCCTTCTACTCACTGTTGTGAACACTGCCGGTTTGCAATCAAAGTCTAGAGATGCCCAGCGCAAGGCCGATTTAGAAAGAATACAGGTTGCGCTAGAGCTTCACTTTGCAGACAATCGCTATTATCCTGTTGCTGCAAATTGGGTTCGTATAGGGAACGGATCAAGTGTTGTGGAAACAGCATTAGCTGGTGGTAGTTACATAAGCGCCGTACCGAAAGACCCATTGAATACCGGAACTGATAGTGATCCGTGTAATAACCCTACTATGTACAGATACAACTATAAGACTGATGCTACTGGGAGTTACTATGCCCTTGCATCTATAATGGAAATTGCAACTTCGAATGATAGTTTTGAGTGTAATATTTTAAGTAACTTTACTACCAGTAAAATAGCACCTACTTGCAGTTGGAATGCTGCACAAACCGAAGTCTGCTATGCAGTCCAAAACCCTTAAAACATCAGGCTACTCTGTTGTGATGATTATGGTGGCTGTTGCCATCATGTCCCTACTCGTTATAACCATTACCGCTATTATAGATCCCGTAGAAATGCTAAAAAGAGGTCGTGATGAACGTAGGGTTAGTGATCTTACCATTATCGACAACGCGTTAGCTGGTTACTTAGTAGACCATGAAGCTCTTCCTGATCTAGCAACTAGTGCACAGGACCCTATATTGCGCAGAAGCGATCAGTTGCCGGCTGGCAATTTGGCTCTGGATAGTGCCGCCTCGGGTTGGATAGACTCTGATCTTTCGAGTTATCTCCCACGTATGCCTATAGATCCGATTAATGATTCGACTTTTCATTATGAATACTCGAACAACATATCAACTTACGAGCTTAGGGCACTTCTAGAGTACGATACAGTGACTATGGAAAACGATAAAGGTGATGATGCAACTTATTTTGAGTTAGGAAACAACTTAAGTTTGCTTTGACGTCTGTGCTAATATAAATATATGCCCGCCCGAAATACTTTTGGCTTTACCTTAATCGAACTGCTAGTGGTTATCTCGCTTATGGCTATTATTACCGGCGCTATAATTCCTTCTTTTAATACATATATAAAAAATCAGAACGCGCTACAGGCTGTAGAGCAGGTAAAGAATGATCTGCGCACGGTGCAAAACAGGGCACTAACTGGTGAGGACTCCAATACCGATTTGAATTCCCCAAATAAAGTTTACCCGCTATATTGGGGCATTCGTTTTGTAAATAATACTGCTAACTATACCTATTTTGTTTCTACAACTGCGAGTGGCTGTTTGCCCGCTGTATCTTCTACTCGTGGGACCAGCCGTAAGCTTCCCGGTGGACTTGTAGTCAAAAATTCTAGTGGTGATAAATGCATATTTTTCAGCAATAAAAATGGAGATGGTAGCTTTAGCGGCACTGGCGCTGCTACTATCATTGTAGGTGAACAGGCTGCCTCTACAGGATGCCGAAGACTTATGGTTCAATCAAGTGGTTTAATTCAAGTGGATGAAAGCAATACTTCATGTTCCTAAATAAACTACTAAAAGATGAACGCGGTATCGGTTTGGTTGAAGTTTTAGCTTCTTTGACCATCTCAGTGATAGTTATTGTGTCTCTTGTATCTTTGGCTATTTTTACGCTTAGGTCTTCGCTAGAGAGCAAGTTGCTTTTGCAAGGTTCAAGAAATGCCAATCGTGAACTCGAGCTGATACGTGCCTATAGAGATGGTGCCACCGAATGGCACAATGTTGGAAACACGGGATTTGTGGATCTTATGATGACTTGTCCAAACGCTACAAATGGTTGTTGCATAAATTATAGTGGGTCGAGTTTACAGGTTGTTGCGGCTACTAACTCGGTATGTACCGATTCTGTAGAAGGAGTCCATAGGTACTTTTATGCCACTAACCCCGATGCTTCAGCACTCACCACAACTTCACAGGAAGTTCGTGTATCTGTTGTTGTTGAGTGGACTATTGGTGGTAAGCAAAAGGCTGCAAGGCTTTATACTGATCTGACCAATTGGGAGGGCATTTAATGAATCAAAAAGGAATGACTCTAATTGAGCTTCTTTTAGTCATTACCCTACTTATAATCTCTGTAGGAGTAACAAGTGACATTTTACTATCTTTGGTACGTAGTTTTAGCAAAAGTCAGGTTATTTCCGAAATAGAACAAAGTGCTAATTTTGTTAGTCTCAAGCTTGAAAAAGAGCTTAGGAATGCATCATCGATTTCTCAGTTGGGAACCACCTTTCCACCGATTGCTGCGGGTACCGCCTCTAATGATTTGCGCTTTATTGATACTCAAAGTTTAGATGAGGTTAGGTATTATGTTAATGAATCCACATTTACAATAAGCAGGTCCGTAAACGGCGGTACTCTATATAACCTCACCCCTACCACAGGCTTTGGTGGTATTAAGGTGACGTGTAAAGTTACGGGGCAGTGTTTTAAGCTTCTGCAGGCAGCAGACCCTCAGGTTTTACAAATTGGGATTAAGTTTGAGCAGAATACGACATCGGCTTTACCGATCTTTCAGAGTAATATTGTTATTGATACAGCTATTGTTTTAAGGAGTAGCTATTAACCAAAAAGGTCAAACTCTTATAGCAGTCATTGTCTTAATGCTAGTAGCGTTGAGTATAGGTATTGCGATTTCATCATCTTTTTACAAGAGGTTAAAGATTGTATCTCAAGCTGATATGTCGTCTAGGGCAGGTGCTGTGGCGCAGGCTGGCGTTGAGCATATGCTCCTATTGCCGCAATCTACCCTAAATAATTATGTTACTAACAATAGCTGTGGTTCTAACTGTGTTGTTCAGATTACCGGTGCGGACAACGTAGTGGCTACCGCAAATGTGGAGCTATCAAGGCTTGGTAGTAGTACTGCGGCTTACGGTATTGACTTGCTTCAGAGCGATATGATGCAGGTTAATCTTTCTGGGTATCCACAAAACACTGCGTTATCAGTTTGTTGGAATGAACCAAATATGTCGGTTTTTACAAACTATATTTATGGCACGTCCGGGAGTTATTTATCTGACTCTTATTCATACAATGCAGTAGGAAGTACTTATGGGAATAATGGCTTTAGTAACGCTACTGCAGCTTTTGGTTATAGTAGCTGTTTTACTTTTACTACTAAGGCAAATTCCGTAATGCTAAGGTTAAAGTCGATTTATACTGATGGGCAGGCGTTTATTAGGCCAGCCACAAATGTTAGCATTCCACAGCAGGGTATTTTGGTTAAATCTATCGGCAGCGCAGGAACGACAAGAAAAACTCTCAGCGTTGTGGTTTCGGATTCGGTTGTACCCATTGATTTTGATTACGTTTTATATCAAAAATCTGCCACAGATCCATTGTCTAACTAATACGTTTGCGGTAACATTCTGATATGCCCAATATTGTAGGATTAGACTTAGGTGCCCATTCGTTTAGAGCTGTAGAGATTGAAAAAACCAAGAAAGGCTCGATTGTTGTTAACGTTGGAGTTTATGAAAATCCCAAGCTTGTATTAGACCTTAGCTCCGATACCTCAATAAAGGCTTATTCAGAGGCACTTAAGGAATTTTTTATTGAATCAAAATTTAGCACCTCTCGTGTAGTTATGGCATTGGCCGAAAAAGATGTCTTTATGGGTATTATAAAAATGCCCGTTATGAACGATCGCGACCTTAAAACCTCCATTAACTACGAAGCCGAACAATACATACCCCTTCCGATCAACGAGGTCAATCTTACCTATGAAAAACTCGATATCCCTACAAGCGAAAAGGACAAAATGAATGTTGAGATTGTCGCTGCTAGGAAAACAATACTGGATAAGTACACGCAAATCATAAAAGACGCCAAATTATTGCCTATTGCTCTTGAACCAGAAGCCCTCGCCGTAGGTAGGTCTTTATCCAGTATGACAAGCAATTCCACTGCCGTTGTTATTTTGCACTTAGGGCATACCAAAACATTGATCGCAATAACGTATCGCGGTTATGTGGTTTTTACGCGCACGCTGCCAATTGGGGGCGATACTTTTACGCGCGCCATAGAGCAGGAATTACAGCTAGACTATTCTCAAGCCGATGAGTATAAAAAAACCTATGGAATGAATAAAAATCAGGTTGATGGTAAGTTGTATAAGGTTTTGGAGCCCGTAATTCAAAAAGTAATGACAGAGCTAAAAAGGTCGGAAGTGTTTTTTACAAGTAGATTTAGTGGTGTTAATATAAATAGAGTGATACTCTCTGGAGGTACTGCCCTAATGCCCGGTCTTATTTTATACATGGCGAATAATCTTGATATTGAGGTTGAGCTGTCTAACCCTTTCAAAAGTCTAACCTTTGCTAAAGCCATAGAATCCAAAAAGAAAAATATTATTGATGACGGACCTATTTATACTACTGCGGTTGGTTTGGCGTTAAAGGATTTATAATGGCACAAAACATTAATCTTATTCCACAAGCCGAGGTAGCCCAGCAGGTCAAAGTTCGTATTGTAAAACTTAGTACGATAATTTCTATACTATTGCTTCTTGTTGTGGCTGGTGTAGCAGCTTACTTTTTTTATACAGTAAAAGGTGTAAGGGATGAAATTGTGGCAACTGAGGGTCGTATTGAGAATGAAAGACAAGAAATAATTAAGCTGGCCAACATAGAAATTAATTCGCGAATACTTTACGCTAAGTCTTCTACTCTGAGGGCGATTCTCTCTCAAAGACAATACTTTTCAAAACTTTTAACTGAACTTGCTGCAAGTGTGCCCGAGTCAGTACTTATAAAAGACTTCAACATCACCGAAAACAGTACGATTACACTTACGGGTATGGGTGGCAGTTACAATTCGATACAAGAGTTTATGAATAATCTATTAGCAAAAGAAATATTTACACAGGTAGAGCTCAATAGCGTTAGCCTTGACAGTAGAGAAGACGGTGTTAACTACTTCTTAGTAGCAACTTACGACGCGAGGTTTTTACATGAATAAAGACATGAACTTAAACGTAGATTTATCTTCCCATGTATATCGGGTGAAAAACACGATAATTAACTTTGTTGTTCCCCTAATATCCTTTTTAATCACTGGAGCTGTTTTTGTTTTAGTGCTCTATCCTTCTTTTAATGACCTACCCGAGGTAAAGGCTGAGCTGGATGACATGAAAACTAAAGAAACGTTGTTGAAAAGTAAGATTGCGAATTTGAATAGGTTGGTTGACTTTAAGCCAATAGTAGACGAAAATTCTGTCCTTGTTGATAAAGTTTTGGTCTCTGATATTTCTGTACCGGCCTTACTGACTCAAATAGACACTATTGCTAGCGAGTCGGGATTAACAGTCACTAAGCTGAGTTATTCTCTGGGCACAGAAAAAACTATTGAGGGGGACTTTACTTACAATACGATAAGTGTGTCCTTGGGTACTGATGGCACCTTTGATCAGCTAAGGGCTTTTTTGATTTCGGTAGAGAATGCTGCCCGTCTTATAGATGTTGATTCTTTTAGATATAATTATGTTGCGAATGAGGTAACCGGAGATTATGTAACCTCCACGTTTACGTTGGTCGCTCCCTATCTTTATGTTGAGACCACTGCAGTTACCGATGATCCGTTAGATTTGGATATTACAAGTCCGGACTTTATTTCTTTGATAAATAAGATAAAAGGATTGCGTTATTATGACCCAGCAACCTTGCAGTCCCCACCGGTCCCAGTGGAAGAAGCTATACCAGAAACACCAGAAAACGCACCAGACACAACGCCAGTTTTACCTTAGCTCAAATTCTTTTCTTGCCATTTTTTTATTTCGGCGTGATTACCTGAGAGTAATATTTCTGGTACTTTTAGGCCGTTAAAATCTTCGGGTCGTGTATATTGTGGGTACTCGAGTTTGGACTGGATTGAGGGGTTAAAAGATTCTGTCGCGAGAGCTCCCTCTTTTTCTAGTATGCCCGGTCTTAGTCTTACAATGCTTTCCATAATTACTAGTGCAGGCAATTCTCCTCCTGATAGTACGTAATTGCCTATTGAGACTGTCTCATCTACTAATTCGAGTACTCTAGCGTCTACCCCTTCGTATCTTCCACAAATCAATGTTATTTCTTCTAGGGGGTTATATAAGATCGCTTTTTCTTGATTGTAAGTCTCCCCGCTTGGGGCCATTAAAATAATCTTTTTACTGCTACTTTCACCTTTTTTTACATTCAAGCTCTTTAGCGCATTGTAAATGGGTTCTATTCGCAAAATCATTCCGACTCCCCCACCATAAGGCTTTTCGTCTACTGTGCCTCTTGCGTCAATTGCAAAATCTCGCAAGTTAACAAGATTAACTTTTATGAGGTCTTTTTCTATGCCACGCTTAAATGGCAAATATTCTAAGTGTGTTTCTATAATTTGTGGGAAAAGGGTGATTATATTAAAGGTTATCATTTTGCTCTGACTCTTCGTCTACTGATTGGGCTGCTTCTTGGTGCTCAAATGGCCTGTCGTCTTCTAAGTCTATTCTAACCCTAATGCCATCTTTTATTGCTTTTGCTCTTACGAGTGACCTTATACTTCTAATTGTTCTGCCGCCCTTACCAATTACTTTGCCCATATCTTCCTGTGCTACTTTAATTTTATATACTTCCGTACCGGCGTCATCCGTCATCTCTACTGTAACAGCTTCCGATTGGGTGACTATTTGATTTAGGAGGTAGTTAATAAATTCTTTCATTCGGCAGCTTCCTGAGATTCTGCTTTTTGAGCACTTTTCTTGGTGCTGTATTTTTTGTATGTATATGTGCCTGCGACTATACTTTTTACCGCGCTGCTTACTAAAGCACCTTTTTTTACCCACTCGTCATATTTAGCTGCATCTAACTCTGAAGGCGCTTGTTTAGAAGCTGGGTTGTAAAACCCAAGTATGTCGTGGAATTTACCGTTTCTCTTATCTTTGGTCGTAGATACGACTATACGATAAGCCGGTGCGTTCTTTTTTCCAAATTTTGCTAATCTAATAGTTACTGACATAAGCGGTGTTATAGTATCATAGGGATTGTATCTTGTCTAACGCTTGTCGTGCGGCACTTTGTTCGGCCTTTTGCTTACTTTTGCCGGTGCCTATTCCAAACTCGTCGTTTTCGACATAAACGCCTATTTTAAAGGTTTTCTCGTGGTCAAGACCCCAAGAATCTAAAACTTTGTACACTGGTGTTACGCTATATTTTTCTTGAGCTATTTCTTGAAATTTAGACTTAGCGTCTTTATATTCTTCATTTTTTATGATGTTGTCCACTTTGTAAAAGAGTTCTCTGTCAATAAATTCTTTGCATATTTCGAGCCCCTGGTCTAAGTACATTGCTCCTAAAACAGCCTCAAAGGTATTGGCTAAAATATATTCTCTGTCCCTACCACCCGTTGTTTGCTCGCCGTGAGAGAGTAGCAAAAACTGTCCATACCCCAATCTTTTAGCTTCTTCTGCTAGTGATGGTGTGCATACTATTGCTGCTCTATAGTTGGTTAGTATTCCTTCGGGTGCGTGTGGGTATCTATTATATAAAAATTCCGAGGAAACAAGTTGTAAGACAGCATCTCCTAAAAACTCCAAGCGTTCATTCGAGGGGTTATCGTAAGTTGGGTGCTCGTTTAGATACGACCTGTGAGTGAAAGCCGTAAGGTACAAAACTTGTTGGGCTGTATTTGTGCCTAATGTTTTTGAAAGTTCCTCAAAGTTAAAGTCCATTCCGCATAGTCCTTATTCCAATTTTTCAGTTACTAACTCTACTAAATCCATTACTGCGAATATATTTTCCTTTTCTTCTTCGTCAAACTCTATGTCGTATTCTTCTTCAATTGCGGCTATTAATTCGACTAGTTCCATCTCACTAACGTTTAAGTCGTCTTCAAAATAGGAATCGTCGTGTAACTCCTCTGGATCTGTGCCAGTCTTTTCAATTATTATTGCTTTTATTCTTTTTAAATATTTGTTTGTCATTTTTTACTTTCTTTAATTTCTACTACTGCTCCGAGCACACCATTTACAAACTTGGATGATGTGTCGTTTCCAAATTCTTTTGCGAGTTCTACAGCTTCATCTATGGCAACTTTCTCTGGAGTTTTAGTACCATACATAATTTCGTAAACTGCAAGTCTCAATATAACCAGATCGATTTTGGAGATTTTATCTAGTGGCCAGTCGGGGGCACACTTTTGAATAAGGGAATCAATCTCACCCTTATTCGTTTTAACACCTTTTACTAGGGAATCTGCAAGTTCTAGGTCGGGATTTTCTTCCTCTAGAAGTTCCTTTGAAAGAAGTAGACACGCCTCCTCTTGTGGATCCGAAAAGAGCCAACAAAAAATTGACGTTAGGGCTAGCCTTCTAGCAGCATGTCTTGGGTCAGTCTTTACTTTCATAGTTTTATTATTCGCTAGGTCGACTTAAATAGCTACAATTCAATGTACTCTTCGACATGGGGCCTTTTAAAGGCCTTTTTGTCTTTAGTGCTAACAGCCGCAACCGGCCCACGTTTATAGTGTGCGTTTCTCTTATTTCTTACGCGACTTTTAGAATGTTTTCTTTTTGGTACCGCCATGACTTAAGATTTATATCGCAAATCAAACCAATTTGCAACATTTAGTTCTTACCAAATATAGCAAAGTGACTTTTTCCAAACCTTCTGTTGTCTAAAACGCTTAGCTTGGTGTTTTTTAGGTTTTTATCAATGTCAAAATTATCCCCGTGAAAAAATATAATTATGCCCTTAGGGTTGAGTATTTCTTCGAGGTTTTCCAATAAAAAAATATGCGATGTATTGTCGTAAAAAGGGTCACAAAAGATGAAATCATACTTTTTTTCTGTATTGGCGGCATATTTAACACTATCTCTCTTTATAACGGCAGCCCTGTCACTAAGGTTGCAATTACCTAAGTTTTCATTAATTGCCTTTATTGCATCGTAGTGTACATCTATAAAATCTACCCACTTGGCTCCCCTACTTAGGGCTTCGATTCCTAAATTCCCACTGCCCGCAAATAAGTCTAAACAGGTGCTTTCTACTATGGCATCCCCCAAAATCGAAAATACAGCCCCCTTGGCAATATCTTGAACGGCCCTAAACCCCGGTATTTCGGGTGATTTTAGCTTTTTATTTTTAACAAGGCCTGTGATTACGCGTATCATGGGCCGATTCTACCAAAAAAAAGAGCCCTACGCCATTCAAGTGGTAAGGACTCTAAATTTTAGATTATTCCTAATGCATAAGCGTCATTCCATAGTGCACTACAACCAAACTCATATTTATCCAAATTTCGCTTTTAAATAGCACTTGATACTTCCAGCTAAACTTGTGTCTAGCAACGATATACATCAATGCTGAGAAGATACTTAACAAGGGGAATGGAAGATAAGTCCAGCCAGCCAAGTGCTGCGTAGTCAATAAAAGTGAAAAGAACCTTATCAAAAAAATTGCTTCAGTAGCTCGTAGAAAAATGTAAGCCAAGTAAAGTACACTTCTCCATGGAATCCAGGTACCTTCCTTATCTGCGTCAAATGTTGGAAGGTCTTCCTCCGTGTATTCGTATGGTCTTGTATATACGTATCGATGTCTCATTGCGTTTCACTCCTTTTGGTTTATTTGAAGAGTATTGTACAGCCTGTAGTTATTGTAATCAAATCTGTATATTAGTTTTTTCCTATGAACTCCCCTTTTGTATTCCTGAGTCTTTTTTCAAGTTCGGGATGATTGTGTAGTTCATTTACAAGCTCCTTCGCGTAACCCTTGGCTTTTTCCACTAACGCGGTATTTGTTATGTCCGCGAGCTTAAACTTTTTAAAACCGTGTTGAGCTAGGCCATAAACGTCTCCATGTCCCCTTGTTCTTAGGTCTATTTCGGCTAATTTAAGCCCATTGTTCACACTCTCGAGATTTTTTAAGCGTTCGTAGGAATTTCTACTGTTTGTGCTCATAAATACAAAACAAAATCCTTCTTTAGCTCCTCTACCGACGCGACCCCTTAATTGGTGTAAGCTAGCCAGGCCATACCTTTCTGCGCTTTCGATAACCATGATGGTGGCCTCCGGAACATCTATACCTACTTCTATTACCGGAGTCGAAACTAATACTTTTATTTTTCCCTCACGAAAGTCGTCTATTATTAAAGCCTTTTCCTTGCTCGTCATTTTTCCATGCAAAAGCCCAATTGCCACATCTTTAAAAATGCCATTGCTAAGTCGGGCAAACTCCGAAGTCGCTGCTTTTACATTTTCTAAATTTTCGCTTTCTGATTCAACAATAAAAGGGCAAACAATAAATACTTGCTCGTTTTTTTCTTTAATCCATTGGAGTGTGCCTTCTCTTAGCTTTTCGGGTACTACTTTTGTTGTAATCTTCTTGTCCTTGTTTGGTGGTGTATCAAGATGTGACAGTTCTAGGTCCCCATATAATGTTAGCGCCAGAGTCCTTGGAATGGGCGTAGCTGTCATTGTTAGTAAATGTGGTGTTGTTTTGTCGCTATTAAGGTGCAAGAGCTTAGTTCTCTGTTCCACGCCAAATCTGTGTTGTTCATCGACGATCACGAGCCCAACCTTGTCTAGGTCCGTGCTAAATAAAAGCGCGTGGGTGCCAATAAGTATTGACGGTGTTTTGGGCTGTTCTTTTGACTTAGAAGACCCTGTTATTAGTTGCAGATTAATGTTTTGGGGTTCCAAAAATTTTGTAAATGTTTCAAAGTGTTGTTTGGCGAGTATCTCGGTAGGTGCCATGTATATCACGTTATATCCGTTTAAATACGCCAAATATGCTGCAAATAAAGCAACAATAGTTTTGCCAGTACCTACATCCCCTTCTAGCAATCTGTTCATTGGCGTTTCTTTTGTGATGTCATTTAAAATTTGTTCTATAGCCAGCTTTTGTCCTTGGGTTAGCTCAAAGGGCAAAGAGCTTTCTAAAAGTTCCAAAGCGCTTTTAAACGTGTTAAGTTCAAACTTTGCCGCAAATAATTGTGTATTCCAACTGAGCTTGAGTTTTTCGATGTTTAGCAGTTCCAGTAACATCTCCTCGAGCTCAAAGCGACGTTTGCCAGTGTCGGCGTGTTCTTGCGTTTGCGGTAAATGAATCGCAGCTAATGCCAAGTCGATTTTGGGGAAATTTTCTCTTTCTAAAATACTTTGTGGCAAAAATTCCTCTATGTTCTGTTGATTTTGTATTTGTGATATTGCATCGGCAATCCGTGCATTTAACCATTTTGAATTTATACCCTGTGTTTCCGGATAGACTGGCACTAATCTTCCGGTTGTTAGATTTTTTCCCACTTCTTCGTACTGTGGAGAAACAAGCGTCGTTTTGTTTGCAAATGATCCTACTTTGCCGCTAAAACTATATTCTTGATTGGGCTTTAATACAGTTTTTAAAAAATGACTATTAAACCAGATAGCTTCGGTTACTCCGGTATTATCCATTAATTTTGCCTTTGTTAGCCTTTTACCGGTTTTTGTAAAAATATTATTAATAGAGGCAATAGTCGCGTGAATGGTTACTTTTTCTTCGGGCTGGAGTTCTGCAATATTTTTTAGAGTCGAAACATCTTCGTACCTTGTTGGAAAATGGTACAGCAAATCTCCCAGTGTATATATTTGCAAAGTTTCGAGTAAAACTTTGTATTTAGGTCCTACTTTATTTAATGCAGTTATTGGAAGGTTAACAAAATCCATGGCTTGATTTTACCACTAAGGTTTTCTGGTCAAATTTATTTTTTATGATTTTATAGGAGATACGGCAAAAACATAGTTGCTATCATGGCTATGGTTGCGAGAATAACAAAAAAAGTACCTATATTTTTTAGGCTAAAGGTTTTCCTTAGAACTCTCTTTATCTTTTTTTTAGTTTCAATAACTTTTGGTGGTAAGTTTATTTTTGGTAGTTTAATCATTTTTTTGTATCCTAAAGTAATTTCGCTTGCCAAACTTGATCATATCGCCATCTCTAAAACTGACTTCTTGTTGTGGGTTGGTAATCTTTTCACCATTTAATTCTACTCCTCCTTGTGTGATCATTCTGCTTACATTAGCGTTGCTGCCCACTACTTCATTTTTTGACTTTATTGCTTCACTTGTAAGGTAAGCATAAATTGTAGTCTGCTCTTTTGGAGCTTCTACACTTACAATGTCCTCGTCTGTTATTTCACCACGCTGAACCGTTCTTTCAAAGTGTTTTTGGGCCTCTTGCGCTGCGGTATCTCCTTTTATCATTTTTACAATCTCGTAAGCCATGAGCTTTTTAAACTGCATTGGATTTTGCCCACTTTCTATTTGTTTTTCTATGTCCCAAATATCCTCTACTTTAAGCTCCGTCAGTAACCTTAGTCCTTTTGTGATAAGTTGGTCTGGATAGGACATTGCTTTTCCGTACATTTGCTCTGGTGCATCT
>JBPOHY010000086.1:0-2820 GCA_052035055.1 candidate division WWE3 bacterium
GGCATAAGAACAGTCCCAATTTGAATGCATATATGCACAGTTGCCTAAACCATGTTGAGCAATTGACTCAACATTTGCCAAAAAAGTAGCATGATACAGCATAACACCTCATTAATTAAAAAATTAACCTTTAATGAGTGTAGCGATAAATCGAGTGCGGACTAATGTTAAAGCCATTCCATTTTTTTAAATTTATACCAAAGAAACGCACTAACTGTTGTCATTAGGCTTATTGCAAAAAGATACCCATATTTCCATTTTAGCTCTGGCATAACTTCAAAGTTCATGCCCCAAACTCCAGCCATGAGCGTAACAATAGCAAAAATTGAAGCATAGGCAGCTAATTTTTTGGTAACCTCAGATTCTTCTATGGCTACAAGCGCCAAATTTGTTTGAGTTGCACTAGTTGCATCGTCCCTCATTCGTTCACATGCTGAAATAATTCGACTTAAATGGTCATGTACATCTCTAAAGTACTCACCTAAGTGCTCACAAGTTTTTGGCACTCTTCCCCCCGAACAGCTTTAAAGAGGCCTCCAACAAGGGATCTACGCCTTGTTTAAATTTACCAAGTTCTCGGCGTATGGCATGTAAGTCTTGTGCCATCTTTTTTCTATCGTGAATTTTAGCAGATATATCTGTGAACATTGCGTCTTCTAACGCGTCAATTCTTCTTTCAAACTCTACAATAATTGGAAAATATCGGTCTACAACGAGATCCAGTATTGCATAAAGAACAAAACCTGGACCTTTTGCAAGAAGTTCTTTTTCCTCTTGCGCACGTTGACGAACTTTTACAAAGTCTCCACCTCCGCCCTTTCGTACACTAACAATATATTGAGGCGCTGCTATCAATGCAACCTCGCCCTGGGCCAAAGCCCCGTCTGTGCCCCAAAAATATTGATTTAAGACCATAAAAATAAGTCCATCAGCGTATTCTTCCATTTTAGGTTGTTGGTGCCCGTGCAAAATGTCTTCAAAAACGAGGTCTGGAATGTTTAACCGGGTTTGCAGCATCCGCAACTCAGACTCAACGGGGTCTTTAATTGCAAGCCAACAAAATTGGTCTGCACTTTTAACGGGGATACTGTTATAAACTTCCTCGGCGGGAAGGCTTACCCTGAGTCCTTTATCATAAATACCTGCGTTAACTAGCATAGAACTTCCTTAAATAGCTTTAAACGATTTATACCTATTGTACCTCAAAAAGCCATGTGTTTAAACAAAACAATCTTGCTATACTTTAATAGAGCAACTTTTTGGTGTACAACATGCTTTTTACAGAAAAAGTAACAGTTTGCCGTTTTTCAGATACAGGATTCGACTTGGTTGAACAAACCTATTTAAAGCAAGACACGGAGTACTTATTGAGCAAAGCGCACTTGGAAGTTCCGGCACATTTGCGAACTGCAATTTTGCAAATTCAAAAGGATGTCCCAGAAAACTGGGAATCGCAATGCGTTGGATTTTGGGTTTTCGTGGGCAAGTCTAACCAACAAGACCCAGAATTTGTCAGGTTTCAATTAAATCATTTGACTGCGGAACAAAAAGCGCAGAAGCAGTGGTTTGAGATGGACTTAGCAAAAGACACTTGGTGCTATCCTGCACATCGTGCGCTTCGAGGTAAACCTGTGCAGCTAAAAGACTTACAGATGGGCGACGCCGCATTTGTTTTCAAGCAACCTTAGGGTTGCTTTTTTGTTCAATTACTTTTTGTAGCTGGACTTAAAAGCACTTCATTTAAGTCATAAATCAAAATAACTATTTCTGAAATAATCATTATGTTTAAATTTGAATCATAAGCAACATTTACCTTATGAATATTTGCACTGGCCCATTGCGATTTAACCAATTTTGTCAATGTATTTAGGGACTCAGCTGTGTTTTCAACAAAAGCGTCTCGTCCATTGCTTTTTATGGTAAACCCAAGCGCCTCCAATCGTTTAACCACCGATTGTTTTGGTTCTTCTATCGCGATAGTTGAAAACAAATCTGTAATGTCCAGGATAGCGCAGCTCAGTGTTGCTTGTGCAAATCCTTCTTTAATTTGGACATCTTTAACATATCCCGGACCTACGTTCTGCCACCAAGTTGAAATGTTTGACACAAATTGTCTTGATGCGTTTTTTAAATCGATTTGATTGGCAGCCGTTAGGTTAAGTTCTTGCTGTAGCTCATGAATCTTTTTATTAGCCTGCGTTAATAGCTGGATGTACCGCGTCAATTCCAGGTTTGAGCTGGATGTTATACCTAAAATTTCTGTAAGATAATTTTGATTGAAAAATAAAGAGTCTAAAGTAGACCGCAACTCTGAAAGGTCTACACGGGGAGCCGATAAAATAACATCCAAGACTTTAACGCCCATACTTTGTTTAGCCAAAACATCCCTACTTTTTTATAGGTCTTTTCAGTAAGCGTATAAATTTCTATAACTTCCCAGTAGTCTTTCCATTCAATTTTTTTAAGATTGGTCTGAGATTGCACGCACTCAACGGTATCATAAAGCTTAGCCTCGTTGAGGTCCCAAACTTCCTTAAATTCTTCGTTTAAATAACAGTTGGTATCAGGTCGAACCGCAATGCAAAATTTGATAGACATAGTTAATTAGTAGAGTTAGTTGTTTAAAATGTAAGTCGAGCCAATAAATTAATGGGGTTAAGCAGCCCTGTGGGGGGCTCAGCGTTTACACTCCATCCACAAGAGGGTTTTTTTATTTCTGAAGTATACCGTTCCAAGTGTAGCATACTTTGAGGTCTGCCTTTGTCTTTTTTAAGCACTTGCTCAACATGCCCCAACAAATCACCCTGTGCTAACAAATCG
>JBPOHY010000134.1:0-1882 GCA_052035055.1 candidate division WWE3 bacterium
CGGTTAGAGGGAAAAGTTTCAAGCCAAATTAGTACGAAATCATCTACGCCCAGATGTTTTGCGGTTGCGACTGCTAAGCCTCCAAATAATAAAGACTCATCATCAAGGTAAGTATGCTGCTCATACACAGAAAAAAGCGCTTCCAAGATATTACACAGATGGGAAGTAGACAGCTCTTTTAATTCCTGCTCATTGTGGGGACCTCTACCGTAGAAGGATGTGTGATCCAATTTATTCTATTTTCTTTAAATTTTCTGGTTAATTATCCAATTTTTTGTCCACGGACCTAGAGTAAAGCAATACCTATAAAATTTGCTTATTAGCAATACGAATTTTAGAAATATCAATAGCAATAGAGAGCTGTTAGATCGATTTAACCTTCTCTTTAACCAATCTATTCTTATGTTTTTTTGAGATTTTCTTTAAAACTGGTATGTCATGTCTAATCAGATTATTCTTTAGGTTATCTCATTATTCCTAACAACCTTTTTCAATCTTCAAGAGTTCTCATGACTATTGCCCTTTTTTGTATTTTAATTGCAGCGCTCATGCCTCTTATATGCGCAGGTATTGCCAAAAGTGGTACGTTTAAAGTTCCTCGCAAAGAAGGAGGTTATGACAATCTAGATCCTCGTGCTTGGGAAGCTAAACAAGAGGGTTGGCGCAAATGGGCTAGCAACGCGCAGGAAAATTGTTGGGAAGCGCTTCCTTTTTTCGGTATGGCTGTAATCGTTTCCCACATGATGGGAATCATCGGTTGGTTGCCCAATCTTTTGGCGGTACTGTTTATTTTGTTGCGCAGTGTTTATATTTATTTGTATATCACCGGAAAACAAAGCTTGCGCTCAAGTGTCTGGTTTTTGGCCTTACTGGTAAACATAGCTCTATTTTTATTACCTATTTTTTATTAAAAACAAATTAGTAAGACTCAAGCAAGAAGCTCAAAAGTGCTCAGGCTTTTATACAGCATATAGCTAGCCAGTAGCATAAGCAGGGCTGAAAAAATACGCTGTAGAGTTTTTACTTTCAAAGCGTGTGCGATGCGGGCTCCTAAAGGAGCGAATAAGACACTTACGCTGGCTAAACAAAGTAAGGCGGGTAAATAGATAAAACCCCATGAGTGGGCAGGTAAAGCCTCATGAAGATTAAATCCCGCAACTCCATACCCTACTAAACCTCCCGCAGCAATTGGAAAGCCAATAGCCGCGCTAGTTCCTAAGGCTTGGTGAATCACCACTTTACGAGAACGCAAATAAGGTACTGTAATAAAGCCTCCTCCTGCTCCGACCAGACTAGAAAAAAGACCTGCCATACTACCCACCATCAACAAAGTAGGGGGCTTGGGTAAAGAAGCGCTGGATAAGACAGATACAGACTTTGCCATAAACATTTTCATCGCTGTATAAGCAATAAAACCGGCAAAAATTAAAGCCAACCAAGGGGTCGTGATCCGGCTAGCGAGTTGTGCCCCGAGTAAAGTCCCTATAAAGCCTCCCACTCCCATGGCCCGCACAACTTTCCACAATACTGCACCACGATAATGATGGGCTCTTAAACTGGATAGTGAAGTAAACAATACTGTGCCTAAAGAAGTAGCTACTGCCATATGGAGAACATGTGTAGTAGGAAAATGCTGCGCTGTAAAAAGCATAGTCAAAAACGGCACCATGAGCGCGCCTCCACCAATGCCCAACAAACCCGCAGAAAATCCGGAAAAGGCTCCTAGTAATAGTAAACACAGGATAAACCAAGGCTGCACAGTGCACCTAAGGCTGAACGGAAGGAGGATTAGAAACAGGCAGAGAAGTAGTCACAAACCCTATTTTAGTAAATCCATACGTTTGGGCAGCAGATAGCACTTGGGCCACTTTATCGAAAGACA
>JBPOHY010000199.1:0-6840 GCA_052035055.1 candidate division WWE3 bacterium
TTGTCTTCTTCTTCTTTCAGTCCAATCAGGCCAACATTATTAGAATTAAGAGCCATCTTAAAGTAAGTGTAAACACCCAAAGGCAAAATTATCATTACCTGCAAAAGTGAGTAAAAAGGAAATAAGAAAAAATACCATCCTCTATATTTCCAGTGAAACATAAAAACTAAGAACCAATAAATTACAATTACTAAGGGAAGTATCTGTATGTGATTAATCATTTCATACCATCTTAAGGGGGTAGCGGCATAAACCAACACTGTAGTATAAAAATAAAACATTGGGTGTCTCCAAGTGTAAGAGTGAAAATTTATAACCGCGTGTCGAAAACCACCACCAAACCAAGCTAATCTTTGCTTAAACCACGCATTAAAAGTGTCTGGTGCGTCGGTATAGAATATAAAGTGTAAATGCCCCACTTTGTATTTTAGTAGCCCCGCAAGCTTTCCTATTTCGATGTCTCCTCCACTAAAAAACAGCGAGTGGTGTTTCATTATGTCCTTAATGACTTTGGTTTTTGCTACTACCCCCGCTCCTGATGTTAACCACGGATAGAGTTTTCTGGCATCCATAGCTAATTCATATTCTAAGGCTTGTAACTTTTCGATCATGGTATCCGTTTTAGATACTAGGACTCTCACAGATGCTACGTCGTAGCCTTTTTCATCCATCAGCCCAGTTAGTTTGTAGAAACTTTCTTTTGCAACCGTATCCCCGTCTATAAAGATACAATACTCGGTGTCAACTACTCCAAAACTGTCTTTAATGATTTCATCCCTCGCGATGTCAGTGTTTATGGACATGGCTGCACTTTGAAGTGTGTTGGTAAATAATCTCCATGGATTTGGTCGCGCCATTTTTGTGGCAAGTGGAACATCTGATCGAAATATTCTAAAGCTGTGTTTTGCAGCGACGCGTTCGATTGCTGCGTCAAACTCAGGTGTTTCTTTTGTAGTTGTGCAGAGTACCACCTTGCCCCCGTACTGGCTCAAAAATTCTATGTTCTTTAAATATTTTAGGTTGCCGAATATAGGTATAAGTAGCGTAAAGTTTGCCAATTCTTTTGTGGTGGGGTGCGTGATATTTTTTGGTGCAAACCTAGATCTTGTAACGGTAACAAAGTCGACTAGGGATATGAGTATGGGTACTACAATATAAGGAAATAGTGCGAGCGCTGTAAAAATCATAGGCATGTTTTTATAAGGGCTTCGGGGATTGCATCTTGCAGTATTCTTTTTTCTGCTCCATTACACTCCCCCTTATAATATTCCTGGAATTTTATACCTGCTTCTTTAAACCTAACTCGGTTTGATCTAAACGCACCAAAGTCAACTTTAATGAGCTTGCTACCCGATGCCGTTTTGAGTGCTGTCAACTCTGTGCGCAAGCTTTGAGATTTTGTATACTGGTAGCTATAGTAGGCGCCCATCACCAGACATACATTGATTGCCATGCTAAGCATTAAAACTATGCCTACCAGCTTGAGCCCAAAATTTTTATTCATCAGCATTGTTGCCATTAAAATGCATGGAATTAACCACAGTTGGGGTATATACCTTGCATAAGAGCTAACTGGCACAACAATGCAAGTCAAAAATATAATTAGTATTGTAAATATAGTTATTCTCTTTGATATCTTTTTACCTGGTGCTACTGCAAAAAGTACAAAAGCATAAATTATTGTTAGCATCACCCCACCGAATATTGGCCCAAAACCACCTATTGTATTATTTGCATAAAGAATATCTAGTTCCCTTGGTTCAAAGGAGAATGGGCTTTTTAGCGTATGTTCTTTGCCTACCCCTCTTACCATGGAAGTTTTTGAAAAAGAGGAGACCATGAGACGCTCGATAGAATTCATTTTGTATAAGCTCTCTGGCATATTTCCACTTATATAGTCCGTCGCACCACTTCCCGCCGCTGGATACAAAGGATGTCCAAACCATAATGTATTGGTAATGTATGGATTAAATCCCACAATACAAAGCGCGGTGACCGCGGAGAATCCTGTAACTAGCGCCAACTTAAATGCGAGAAGTATTTTTTCGTGATACCAAACAAGTACAAGAAAACCAAGCATGATGATAGTAGACGTGACAATTGCCGTTAGTTTCATATTCCATAGTATTACCAAACACAGGAGTACTGGGTAAAAAAAGTAATTTTTATGTCCTAAAAAATAACTTCCCAATATTGCCAACAGCGAAACCACAAGTAAATATATTTGTGCGTCAAGGTAAAAGCTTAGCGATTGCACAACTGTGATAGGAGTTATGACTGCGGCTAAGCTGACCACTAAGATTGTTGCTAGATTCACTTTTTTTAACCTTAATAAAAAGCTCAATGTGTAAAAAAACGCCATACTACCCATTATGAGCGTAATTCCTTTTGCGCCCTCCATTTGCCCAGTAGCCGCATATATTACCGCCGACATTATTTCGGACGCTTTGGGGTAGGAGTTTAATATTTTTTGATACGAAATATCCGGGCGATTATATTGTGTAAGGCGTGTAGATATTGGATTCCAGTCTGTGGTTAGCGCAATCATCATTTCCTGATGATAGGCTTGTCCGTCATAAGACAGATCATAAAACTTTCCTGCTACCCATGTAGAGCTGGCTACTGTCGCACTAATAGTTGTTACTAAAAGGACAAAGTATAGAAAGGTCTTTTTTTTATAGACCGCCTTTGTAAAAAGAAAAAACGTCAATACAGCCAGGAGGGTTGCACCAACTATTCTAAATTCATCCATGCGAATGTTTAGAAAAAATCCTGTGGTGGTAACAAAGAGTATGGAGAATAGAAAAATCATTAAACCGGTACTGTAGGTAAAAAATAATGTTGGTAACGATCCTAGGTGCTTATTGTGTTTTTCTTCGGAAATGTCGGTGAGATAGATGTATTTTAGTGTATGCCAATAGTTGGCTAGCAATTTTAGCATTAAAAGTTTTGAATATTTGAAGACGCTTTCCCGTTACCGGGTAAAAAACTGAGTTGGGCAACGGTTAAATCAATAAATTGATATGTAACCTTCCAATTATAGTTAATTGTTTCGTTTTATGCAAAAGTTGTGTATTTTTATGCTAAACTGTTGGCGTATTGGCAGTGGTGTGGAGGGGTACCGAAGCGGTCATACCGGGCTGGTCTCGAAAACCATGCGTGGCGCAAGCCACCCGCGGGTTCGAATCCCGCCCTCTCCGCCAAAAGGCCAAGGTACCTTTTGGTAACTTGGGCTTTTTGTTGGGCTAGGATTGAAGACGTTTTGGGTTCATACTCCGAGCGTAGCGAGGAGGTAGCGAGCGTAGCGAGCGTTCATCCCGCCCTCTCCGCCAAAATAATGGTAAGCTATTTTTATGAATAAACTTGCAACTATTGGTTTGTTGTTAGGGTTAATTTTGGGAGTCTTGTTATTAATATTATCCCCATCTTTACTTGATTTTTCATATAGTCTTGAAAGCGTATCCCGCAGCTCTCAAAATTTATCAAGTTATAGTTATAAGAGTGGCTCGACTTTAGCCGCTTCTGTTTTAACTATCCCTATTATTTGCTCTATTCTTGGTGGAATAATTGGATTTGTTGGCGCTAAGCTTATAAGAAAATAATTTCCAATATCATTCCATGCCCCTCCGCCATGTATCAAGATCATCGCCATAACAATAATCCAGCTACTTCGAGCAATTTAAAAGGCGGTGTATAATTTGCCAGTAATTATTTAAGAGAAGTAACTATGAAAGCTATTTTGACTATTAAGAAACAACCTTGGACAGGTTGGGCTATAAAGCAACCAAATTCAGAAGAATCTAAGCTAGAGGTGGAGAAAGGTATTAAATTGGATTATGTACAGGGTGCGGGCGCTTCCGCAAATGTTGAGGACATTCTTGAGGATCATATATTATTGGTAACTAGTGGATTAGCTCCTAAAAAAGAGGGTGCTGGAATAAACTTAAGAGGTGATTTTAGAAATTTTCAAACAAAGATTAAACTTGGTGAGTCTGCTAAATTTACTACCCAATCAATGGATGGGGGAGATACTTATACATTCTCCCTGTTGAAAATAGTTAATTAAATGTTGTTTTATTTTAATCTTCTTATTCGCTCACACCAGTTTTGTTAACCCATTCCTAGCTTATGTATAATTATTGCGAGCCTGTCCCGTATTTATTTAATGGAGGATTGTTATGAGAGGTTTTTTAGAATTTGTCCGTACTCAAGGTATTGTAGGGTTAGCCGTAGGGTTTTTATTAGGAGGTGCTGTTTCTAAGCTAGTTTCTGCTCTTATAGAGGATATAATAAATCCGCTTTTGGGTATTGTTTTAGGCGCAGTGGGAAACTTTAACGAAGCTGTCCTAGTCGTAGGCCCTGCAAAAATAAAATATGGTCATTTTATTGGTACACTACTAGATTTTGTCGTGATCTCTTTTATCGTTTACTACGTTTTTAAAAAGCTTGAGTCGACTCTAGACAAAAAGAAGGGTTGAGTTGTGCTAAAATCTCTTTGTTTTCCTGTACTTACGCGTGGAGGGATGCGAGAGTGGTCTATTCGGCTCGCCTGGAAAGCGACGCGCCGCGAAAGTGGCACGGGGGTTCGAACCCCCCTCCCTCCGCCAAAGCTCTTAGTGCTAATATACTACTATGGTTGTTTACCACGAGTCTTCCGCACCACCTCAATTACATGAAATAGTTGGGGACCCCCTTTCTGCTAAAGAGTCTTTTTATAAATTGGCGGCTTCTAATGTTCATTATATGAGTTCATATGAGATGTTTATGTGGAAAATTGAAAACGATATGAGGCTAAACCTAAGCCCTGGTTCATTCGCAATAAGTGTACGGTATAACAATAGTAACCCCGGAGATGTTAAGAGATGGGTTGCGTCTCTTGATATAGTAATTAATAAGGATATGTTTTTAATTAAGGGTGAGGATTTTTCCGACTGTATTCCGTATGTGTTGGAACATGAAGTGTATGAGGCTTGGTTATTTGCAAAAAAAGGCATAGGTAGCTCTCTAAATGAGGAAACACGACATTTATTATCTACTAGGCACACGTTTTTGACTGCCACGCGGGATGGTGTTGGCGATAGGCTTTATGAGTTTTCCATGAAATTTTACCCCGAAGATAAAAAGATTTATGATGATGCTGTTGCATACGCTAAAGATAGATTTGCTAGAGAAACGTCCTCCTAGTTGCTGCTATATACAAAACAATCTTTTATATGCTATAGATTAGCTGATGGATACAGTTACCCAAATAAAACACAAACTAGACATTATTGATGTCGTTGGTGCTTATATACCCCTAAAAAAGTCCGGTAAAAACTACAAAGCCCCATGCCCGTTCCATTCGGAGGATAGCCCATCATTTATGGTTTCGGCCGAATTACAAAGGTATAAATGCTTTGGGTGTAACGAGGCGGGAGATATGTTTAATTTTGTCGAGAAGATCGAAAGCGTCGATTTTACTAAAGCCTTAGAAATCCTCGCAGACAAGGCTGGTATTGAAATTCAAGACAGAGTATCCGATCCAAATGCTCCTAAAAAAAAGAGGATTTTACAGATAAATAATCTTACCGCTGAATTTTACTCACACCTTTTGATAAAGCATCCAATTGGCAAGTCTTGCCTAACTTATCTAAAAGACACTAGAAAACTTAATGATCAAGCTATTTTGGAATTTCGCCTAGGTTACGCCCCGGATAAGTGGGACCTGCTGCTTCGATACCTGTTTAAAAAGGGATTTAACTCGCAGGAAATGTTGGACGCAGGAGTTGTTGTAAAGAGAGCAAACTCTTCGGGTTTTATTGATAAGTTTAGAGGGCGCGTGGTATTTCCTTTTATTGACCTCGATGGGTCTGTTGTTGGTTTTACGGCAAGGGACCTTATTGGGCGCGATCCTAAATATCTAAACACCGAGGAAACTTTAGTGTTTCATAAAAGTAGCTTTTTATACGGGTTAAACCGAGCTAAGGTTAGTGTTAAAAAGCTAGGTGCCGTTTTTGTCGAAGGCCAGCTGGATGTTATTAATTCGCACCAGCACGATATAACCCATGTAATTGCGACTTCAGGCACCGCCCTAACGGAGTCCCAGCTAAAGATTGTTTTGCGTTTTACCCACACTTTAATTTTGGCTTTTGATTCGGATACCGCAGGAGTTAATGCTACTTTGCGGGCGGTGGAACTCGCGGAACAGTTAAACTTTGAGGTAAAGATTGTTCCTATACCTGACGGATACAAAGACTTGGATGAACTAATGAAGGTAAACCTGGCTAAGGCAAAAGAACTTATCAACAACCCCGTGCCCGTATACGACTTTTATCTTGTGACTGTTCTTAAGCGTTATGACAAACAAACTGCTTATGGCAAGAAAAAAATAGTTGAGGAGTTGGCGCCAGTCTTTTCGAAAATAAAAAATACCGTGGTTTTAGATCACTATGTCAAAATACTGGCCGAAGAAATTGGTACAAGCGAAGATATTATACGAGAGTTGCTGAAAAGTGGTAATGTCAAATCAACTCAATTTAAAGACACTTCCAACAGTATTGTTGTGGCTAAATCCATAAATACGCCCTCTGTCGAAGAGTTCTTTATTGCCCAAATCTTAAAGGCAGATATTGACACTATGGGGTCAGTGCTGTATAAGTTAGAGCGAGGTGATTTTGAAACACTACAACTACGGGAGGTTTTTGCCTCTCTTAAGTCTTTTTTAGAAGGTTTTAAAGGTAAAGAGTTTAGTATAGCTTCTTTTACCGATACGCTTTCGCAGGAGCTAAAGGATGTAGTAACAAACTTATACCTTGTAGAAACTGGCGAGGCGTCTAAATTACAGGTCGATGTAGAGATCTC
>JBPOHY010000002.1:0-4438 GCA_052035055.1 candidate division WWE3 bacterium
AAATGCATGAGTGCATTCCAAGGAGTCAGGGGACCACGGTGCGCATCCATATCTAAATTCCCATCGCGCATAACCAAGGCGGTAGTTGCTATCCCAACTTGTTGGTTTTGGGGATCCTCAAAATAATCCAATAAACCAAAGATGGTTTCTTTTGTAGGGTATGCGTCAGTGCCCAAGTATAAAAGGTAGTCTCCTGTGGCCTGCTCGATAGCCAAGTTGTAGGCACGCGATAAACCATTATTACTGGACTCAATGATTTTTAAATTTGTTTCGTACGGAAAGGCTTTTTTTAATTCTGACACCGAACTATCTTGTGAACCATTATCAACCACTACTATTTCGAAAACATCAGAAATACTAAGCAGGTTTTTTACACAGTCGATAAGCAATAATCCGGTATTATAGTTTGCAATTATAAATGTTACGTTTTTCATATACCTAGACCATTTTAGTGGCACCTATAAACAAACACAATCTGTTTTTCTTTACTGCCAAAACTTTTATCTAAATACGGGCATTTATCTTCTTTTATATTTGGCCGTGTTAGGTCTAGTGAGTGCACAATAAAGTCTGTGGTCTCGTTAAAGTCTCGCTGCGAAACCCCTTTGTAGTAATACATAAAAGAAGCTATGCCGTTTGGCACATAAACCTGAGTATCTCGCCCTTTTGAGTTCAAATAGAGGGCAGCCTGTGCAAAATACTCGCCGCTGTTGTCGTAAACTCCTAACTTTATAGCACCACGTGTTCCTCCAAAGATAGGGGAGTAGTAGGCTGAGTACACCGGGAAATATAAGTAAGATACAAACACAATGAAAGCCAGGGCTAGAGACACTACCATTTTTTGAAGCTGTAAGCTTTGGGTAGATAAAAACACAGAAATAAAAAGCAAAATCTGTGGGATAAGTACAACAACGTAGCGATCTATTTTTTGCTGGGCAAGTGCAAGCACAATGTAGTAAAAACAAAGGTTAGCTGCCAAAACTCTGACCAACAAGTTACTAGAAAACTTACGAAAATTAAATATTGCTGCAAATAGCAAAATTAGCGTAAGTGGAGACAGTTTGAGTAAAAGAACAAGGTCATAAAAAAATAATCTGGTGAAAGTTGTAAGTTGGTCATTACGATAATTATCAGAAACTGCACCAAACACGGCGGCAAAAATATCCGACAAAGTACTCAGTGGAGAAACCATAAGTGCCGGATAAACTAATAAACAACACACAGAGAAAGCTGCGAGAAATTTACTAATCGAAACTATAATGTCTTTTTTTGCAAAGAAAATGATTAACAGAAAAGTTGGTAGGGCTATTAAGCTCGTAATTTTTGACAAAACTGAAAGGGAATACATGCTGGCAGAAAGAACCAGCCACTTATTTGACATGTTTCTAGACCAATACAGCAGCGCTAGTAAAGCAGTCAGCAAAAAATATGCTTCTAAAGAAGTTAAGTGAAACCAACGGTCAATGCCTACCAAGTAAGGTTCCACAGCTATTAAAATGCCAAAGATAAGAGCACTCTTAAAATTTACAAGCTTACTTACAAAAAAAATCTGCGTCAACAAAAGTAATAAGAGTACAAAGACAACAGCAGCTCTAGAAATCCCATCTATAACAGGGAACCAATCAGCATTTTCTAGCGTCTTTGGCTCAGGAATTTTTAGAACATGGTACTGAGTCCAAAAGGCAAACTGCTTAACAACTGCGTTTAGCCACATTAAAGTCACACCAGGTTGGTAGTGCTGCGCAGTTGCTTTTAGATCAGCATGTTTTAAAGCAGCTAAAAAGTTTTCACTCCTGAGGTGCCACCTATACGCATCAGTGTTAGAGATGTCATACCCCAGAGCCGGGAGCCTTAAAGTCAAAAACAAGACAGCTATTAATAATACAGCTAATTTCTTATTGGTAAGGTTAATCATTTATTTTTGGGCAACAGCTATTAAAGTAGTGCCTACCCTAAGATTATGAATTTTCAAGAAGTTAGCCTCTAGCCTTAAAATATTGGTTAGAAAGGTATTAAGCCAACTAGGCAAAATAACATAAGATGTGCTTGGGTAGGCATTTCTTCCAAAAAATGAGTTATACATTCTAAAAAGCGCTATGGGTAAAAATAGGGTAGAAATAAAGTAGCTAAACTTAATAACCTTAAACGGAACGTCAGTCAACTTTTGCTTTAATTCAACAGAATTGTAGCGCCTCTTGTGCTGTAACGCCTCATCGTGCTCACTCCATAAAAACTTATGCGCCGGAACATTTACAAAAAAGAGACCTCCAGGTTTTAGCATAGATTGTACCTGCTTCATCGCAAAAACATCATCTTGAATATGCTCCAACACATCTAAAGCTACAATTAAATCATATTGTTCGGCGTGGGCGGTTGCATTCATTTTACCAATATCTTCTGAATAAACATTACTAAACCCGCGACCTTTACATATGTTCACAGCTTCTTGCGATATATCAAATCCAGAAACATCCCCCCAATCCTTTAGTACATTCAAGTTTTCTCCGGTACCGCAGCCTACCTCTAGGATCCTAATTGTCCCTTTTTTTGCCTTAAAGTAAACCGACATGAGTGAATTCAATAACTGAACTTTACCTCGATGCCACCAATAGAATTCCTCAAAACGACTCATTTTTTTGTATTCAGAATCATTCATATATGAATTATGACACAAATGCCTTTGATTTATAAAAGCAAAAAGTAAATATAAAAAGCAATACCGAGGAAATCAATAACCCAAAATAAAACCGTTTTGGATAGTAAACTAACTGAATATTAGTTTGACCAGAGTTGACAGGAACAACGATCGTGGCATTTTTCTGTACCTGCTTTAATTTTGGCCCATTCACACTTAATAGCCAGTCAGGATCAGCCCGCAGATGGGTGTTGAAAACACCAATAGATGAGCTAGTAACATTCACTGCTACCGCCCCCTCTTTTGCGGAAAGCACCTGGCTTTGCATAGCGGCAGAAGTCGAATAAATTTCTAGCGCAACAGACTCCGTCAAAACCCGTGTAATACCCAATTCTGACAATTTACTAAAATCACTAAACCCGTCGGGTACAAGTTTAGTATTTGAAAAACCCAAGTCTTTAAGATCATTTTCGAGGTAAGCGGGGGAATAAATACTATAACCCAAAACTCCCCAGGAACTATAGTAAAGGGAATTGAGTCCATTTATTTTAGACGTTGTGTCCAAGATACGAACATTCTCGTTTTCGCTATTGGTTGTAGGAACAAGCTCTTTTATTGGAACAAAAGCTTGTGATAAAGCTCGCGTTCCAAAAAATAAAACATCAAAAGCCACCAATACAACAACAAGCACACTAGGTCTCCTTTTCGAAAAGAAAAAGATTAGAAACAATACAATAATTATCGCAAATACCCAAAGGGTGCCGTCAAAAATGATGTCATCCCGGGCTAACAATTTGAGCAAGGAAAAGAACTCTGAGAAATGAAAACTTTGTATACCAAGCAAATATAGTGCTATGCAAAAAATAAGCACGGAAAACTTTTTTATGGACACTCCTGAGAACCCATGCGAAACAAGGTGGGCAACACAAATGCTTAGAGCAAAATTTAAAAATATTACCGACCTGCCCCAATACCTAAATAAAAAAATCGGGAAAATATTTAACGTATTTGCTACGGGCAAGTATTTTATAAAACCCAAAGTCAAAAAGAGGACGAGCAATACATACATAAAAGATTTGAGTGGTTTTGAGGTCAAAAGAGTCAATCCTAGTAACCCAAAAATAAGAGTTGTTATTCCCACATAAATATAAGTTTCATGCATGAAGAATTCCTGGTTCAACAAAACACCCATGTAGTTATCACCCTTGCCAAATAAAAACGGTACGAAAAGGTTTACAAACATTGCCGGAAAATATGACCCCTGTACAAATAAAGTAGGCCCAACCGGACGACTACTACTAGCAAACATTTGCAAGAAGGGTACCAGTACGGGTAAGAATGCAATAAAACAAAATGTAAATTCTACTAGTAAAAACCTAAGTAAGCTGGCAACTACCTGCGTTGATTTCAAGAAGGTAAATAAAAAGAAAAATTGAAACATAAAAACGATAGTCACAGATTGAAAACTACCCATATATATAAGTAGCGCCATAAGCATTGAAGTTAAAATTGCATAATGCCTTGAAGGCCCCTCTACCGCTTTTTTTGTGCAATATAAAACTAGTGGAACGAGATAAAATGATAAAACCATTGCATAGTGTTGTTGATGAAACAGCATGAAAAAATTGAAGAAGTAAATAAAATTTGCAGTCACATAAGACAGCAAATTATACCCAAAGGCCTTTAGTAAAAGAAATAATCCCATGGAACCAGCTAGATAAAATAGTAAATGCATCAATTTGTAGGACCAAACAGGTCCCAAAAAATATACCAAAAGCAAATTAATGGGATTTAAAAAACCCC
>JBPOHY010000104.1:0-2591 GCA_052035055.1 candidate division WWE3 bacterium
ACCGCTATTCGTTCTCAAATAAAGCCGGGACAGATCAATACTGATTTATTAATCACCTTTACCCAAAGTGAACATCCATTAAATTTAAAAAAAGAGGTTGTTGCTGCAAGTTACTTAAAACTTTGCAGACAAGCGGATCAATTTGTTGGGGCAGCGCAAAAAATAAAGAAAAGTTGGTATCAGTATGCTATAGCTCATAGTTTGTTTTCCATTGATATGCGTACCTATAAGCCTTTTGAGTTAATTGGAAAAAGAATGCAAGATTGCCAGAGTATTGAGTCAGATAGAAAACCCTATTTCGATTGTTTAAATAAAAGTTAAATAATTCTTCATCGCGTGTTCTGGTGAAAATGTCAATGACTCGCCATTGCGAATAAAATGAAAACAACCTATAGTTAAATTATAAGGCAGTTATAAGCTAGGTTAATTATTTAATGCTCGTAATGACAAATTTTTCTATTCTTAACATAGTTAACAAACATTGGTTATCAGGTAAAAGAAAAAATCAACTTTCATGCTAAGGCTCAATATCATGCGCTAATAATCGTCGATGGGCACGAAAATAAGTAATAGGAGATTGCTCGAGTAGATCGGCAAGCTTTTCCATGTAGACACAGGCAAAGCGATCGACTTGATGAGCAAAATAACTTTCTTCTGCTCCCGCGCGAAAGACGCGACCCCATTTAAGGTTATAAAATGTTTGTTCTTCTTGCAAAAGTTTGGTGATGTTTAAGTCAATAGAGGTAATTTGTTGTTGCAGTTCACTGACTGCATGAGCATGGGTCTGAGAATGTTTTTCGATATCCTGGGTATGAAGTTTGATATATTTTTCTTCTAAGTTTTTTTTAATTTCCATGGCAGCAGCGATTTTTTTCTCCACAGGTAGCGCATTGCTTTGCGAACTAATTTCTTGGCCGAGTTCTTCGACCACAAGTGCTGTGCGCCAATTACAGTCTTTTTTTAATCTTACAATATCACCATAAATATGATCACCAATGTAAAGAATTTCATCGCCATTAACTTCTAAATCATCAGTAAATTTCTTAGCCCAGCCTCCTTGATAAACGCCAGGTTGTATTTTCCCCTGGAGGTTTGTCATTGTACCGTTTTCTGGATTAACAGATAAGAATTTTAGATTGTCATAAAAAAAACGTGGCTTATTGGCTAAGGTGATGACAAATTCAAATATGTCTTGCCAGGTTTGTCCTTTTTTTAAAAAAGGATTAATTGCATACTCTAATAGAAGTTTGGTGTAAAAAAAATCCGAGTTGGTCAAAATAAAAAATTTCTTTCCTACTCTAAGATAGCGTTGTAACCCATTGACGACTTCTTTTTCTTTTAGCACATAATGCGCTAAGTTTTGTGCTATGCACTGTTTTAAACTCCCATCAGAATGAATTTTGTCTACCGTACTTAAAACGTCCAATGCAATTGCTGAATAAGGTGGAAGTATAGTAGGGAATTCATCTTTTAAATCAACTAACTGGCTGTAAAGCACACAAAATGCGATTGAAAATGCAGTATCTATGGCAAAATAATTAGGGTCATTTAAATCAACATAAATACTGCGGTAAATACGTTTTTGTTCGGCAAAATTGATTAGCCTTGTTCCATGATAGCTTTGACGAATGGCCCCATAACGACTTAGTTTTAAAATATTTCCATTTTTGCTATCAATAATTAGCCCACGAATTGCTTCTTCAAAATTGAATTTAAAGTTATTAATTTTTTCTGGGTAATGTTTCTCTTTGATAAGTTGTTTTACAACAAGCTCATAGACAAGAGCCTCAAAATTTTTTGAATTGTAACGGATGAGGGTATGGTCCATATCTAAACCAATGAGTTTAATTTTTTTCAGGTTTAAAATGCGGTTAACAAAAACTTTTTGATTCATCATGGTCCTTTATTGTAAAGCTGTCGCTTTGTCACAATTAAATTTAAAAAATAATCCTGTCGCCTTGATGCAGCATAGCAAAATCAAGGGTCATTAATTTTTGATGCATTTTAGATAACATCAACCTTGATTTCGCTATCCTACATCCCTCTACAACTGTCTTTTCACCAATGTTAAAGTGTGCACAAGAGTCCGATTTAAAGCTATACTACAAACAAGAACTTAAGTAGTAATAGGTCTTTCTCTCATCCCAAATCCCGCAATTTGTTAGCGGGAAACAGTGATTGTGAGAAATTTCTGGATCTCGCGGACAAGTTGCGGGATGTCGAAATGAGGGAAGCTAACCTATTAACTTAAGTAGGATTTTAGCTCTGTACTTACTACGAAGACTATTATGCAGCTTATTCAAGGTTTTCAAAATTCCTGCTATTTTTTCATTAATAGCTTGAGGTTTCTTAAAAAAAATCCTGACTTAATCATTTTACCAGTACTAAGCATCCTAGCTCTAGTTTTTCTGCTTTTCTCAGCGATAAAAATTTTGCTTTACTTTCAAGTGAGTGAAACTAATTTCATTCTTGGTTTAATACCTATTTATTTTCTGTTGGCTTTTGTTGCCTTGCTATTTAATGCAGCATTTGTGGTTGCGACTATTCATCGTCTTCAGGGGAAAAAACTATTTATTTTTCGAGCAATGTGG
>JBPOHY010000098.1:0-1838 GCA_052035055.1 candidate division WWE3 bacterium
ATAGCTTTTGGTACTTTCATGATTATTAAAGGGGCAGTGCGCCGTCAAACATATCAATCAGGGAGCCACTGTCATTCTGTACACCAGATGGTACCATAATATTCATATCAGTAAGCTTTCCTGTTTCCTTATTCTTTAGCCGACTACCTTCCCTCTTTGTAACAACACACCTAATCTTTAACTCGAGCTCAAAAAAATCTTTTAGAGTGTCCTCGACAATCTTTCTATTCTTTACCGATTCTAGACGCTCTTTGTGGAAATCAAATGGAACCTCTAAACTGACAAAATGTCCATCTACAGCAACCGGAAGCGTTGTCCTTAGCAATGCGGATATGGAACTGTTAATGACACCGACTTTTGTTATAAATACAACCCAACTGTCCTTTAAAACATCGACTTCTATTAAGCCAACTCCTGAAAAGGTCTGAATATCCTCGAGCGCAGGTTCGTCCTCCGCCGGCAGATCATCCTTAACTTCAGGGGCAACAGCAACAGGCAAAGACTTATCTGGGACTGGAGGTTTGGGAAGTTTGGGTGTTTTGGGAATAATAGGTGGCTTTGTAATAGGAATTGTGGAAGTGGAGGATTTCCCAAAACCGCAAATCTTAACCACAAGCAGTTCTAGAGGCAATTGTGGGATAAAGCTATTTTTTAGTTTCAGCTGCGCTGCAGCCGTTTCTTCTAAAATAAAAACGATTAGTGCCTCGGGTAGCCTTTTTGCCTGGGAGACCATTTTTTCGGCAAACTCCGGTGAATACTCCGAGGCACTTTCCTGTGTAGTAGCAACCAGTAACAGCAACGATCTCAAATACTTTAATAAACCACCTGTCCAAACAAAAAGGTCTGTACCAAATTCATATAAACTATTAATTTGATGGATGGCGGATGACGCATCATTGTTTAAAAGGCTTTCAACAAAAACATGGTAATCAGAGACTTGAGTAGAACCAAGAGATTTAATATCCATACCACCCTCTATTAGCTGCTGCAAAGAAGTTTCGGCATCCCTAAAACCTCCCTGAGAACTAGCCGCTAAATGTGCTAAATTCTCGTCAGTTATCTTTGCTCCTTCTTTTTTGGCGATTTCTTTTAGGCGTACTGTTAGTTGATCCAAGGTAGCTCGCTTAAAAGCAAAGGTTTGGCAACGCGACTTAATGGTCTCTGGTACCTTGTGGGACTCAGTAGTACATAAAATAAAAATAGCGTGGCTTGGGGGCTCTTCTAGCGTCTTTAATAGAGCATTAAACGCCTCCTGCGTAAGCATATGAACCTCATCAATAATGTAAATTTTCTTTTTTCCGGATGCCGGGGCAAGATTTATACGCTCCTTTAGTAAACGTATATCATCAATTCCCCTATTGCTTGCCGCATCAATTTCTATTAAGTCTATAAAATTACCCGCCGTAATGCTTAGGCAGTTGGGACATTCATTACAAGGGTCTCCGGTTTTTTCGAGGTTTGTACAGTTTAGAGCTTTTGCCAGAATTCGGGCGGTTGTGGTTTTACCCGTACCCCTTGGGCCAATAAACAGGTATGCGTGTACTGTCTTATTAGTCTTAAGCTGCGTTGCCAAAGCCACAGCAGTCTCATTTGGCTTTGATATTTCGCTGAATTTTTGAGGTCGGTATTTTCGGTAGTACATTACTCCTAGAGTATAATTTTAAAAACGATGGGTATCCACTAACAAGTGTTAGTCATTAATACAAAGACCATTAGAACAACGAAAAAAGGTCCTTTAGGTTTAGAGTCTTTAAAAATAGAATTTCAGGTTCCAAAAGTTTGCCTAAAACCCAGTCTTCTATATCAAAGCTATTTTCTGGGGGTCTGCCTACTCCTAT
>JBPOHY010000065.1:0-2060 GCA_052035055.1 candidate division WWE3 bacterium
ACCGCAGTCCAAATTTTATATACCAAAAGGATTTGGCAATTTATTTGTATCTGGAGTGGCCGCGGCATTTGCATTTGTATTAGGCACTCCGTATGCAATTTTGGATTTTAAAACATTTATCAGAACCGATGGACCGATGGGAGCTTTATGGCAGTTTACGAATGTTGGCAAGCTGCCGCTGAACCTGGCAATACCCCAGTTTTTTGATGTCTTGTTTAGGAAACTACTTTGGGACGTAAGCCCTACATTTTTAGTTGCTTTTGTGTTTTCTGCTTTGACACTAATAGGCTTGCTATGTATGCGGGCTTTCAAAAGGACCACATTTGTAGACAGAAGTCTCCTGTTCTTGGCTATACCCACGATATTTTTTATTTTTTATGTTTCGACATTTGAGAAAGCCAGATCCCATTACCTGATGATATCCTACCCTTCACTGGCCATACTGGCGGTTTGGTTTGCTGATATGGTTTTAGGAAATATAAAAGTTAATAGTACTTACAAAAAGTTTTTGTGGGGATTATTTTTTATAGTTCCTTTATATTTATCCGCTAAAGGATCCTACCTTTTTTATCGCGACGATACCCGTATTCTTTTATACCGCTGGCTAGATCAAAACAAACGTATGGTGTATTACCATGATAATGACTTAGAACAAGCAATCGAAAAGGCAAACCCTCAGTCATACAAACTTGGGCGTAGTTTTATGACCTCACAGAGGACTGGTAGTACCTTGGTTTTGTCGTATGGCTCCCCTGAAGAGCTACCCGTACTCAAGTATAAGGAAATATATTTTATTAGTAACGAGCTTAGAACCGGGCCGAATATAAAAATTTATGAAACTAATTAAAAAATACTTTTTTGAAATTGCTTTTTTTACAATTTTTGTATTGAGCAGATTGCCAAACTTAGGTCATGACACTTTTAACACTGATGTGTGGAAGTGGAAAGCGCGTATTTATGATTTTGGGAGTGGTGTATTTACACTAGACTTTGAAAAGACAATCCAAAAGTATCACCCTGGAGTCACGCTTATGTGGGTTGGTACCGCAGCTGTTAAAGTATTTAACTTGATTAGTGAAAACTCATCTACCGTTGGTGTGACTACAGAATTGCAAACGATTTTTGGTCTGCACTTTTACCAAAAGCTATTTATTGTTCTTAGTATCGCCATCGTGCTTTGTATTACCATGGTGGCCTCGCGGCGTATGTTTGGAAATGCTTACGCTGTTGTTTTTTTTACGCTTCTCACCCTTGAACCTTTTTATATTGCCTTAACTAGAGAGATACACTTAGAAGGTTTAATGTCGACGTTTATGTTGGCATCGTTTGTTTGGGGCTTTTATTATCTTCAGGATAAATCTCAAAAAAGAAGGCTATTTTTGAGTGCACTTTTTGGAGCTCTATCGGTACTTACCAAGACGTCCGCAGTTATAGTAGCTATGTTTATTCCTTTTATGCTTTTTCTAGATATATATTTTGAAGAAAAGAAATTTTGGAGTTCGCTAGTTATGGCGAAGAAAAGTATTGCCCTATGGATAGCCACGTTCGTGTTGTTTTTTGTTTTGCTTTGGCCCGCAATGTATACGCATGCTTCTTTGGCTATGGAGACTTTGTACAGAGGGATATCGGACGTGGGTATAGAGGGGGAGCATACACAACTATTTTTGAGCAAGTCGGTACAAGACCCAGGTCCACTTTTTTATTTTGTTGTTTTGGACTTTAAAACTTCTATTTACTTTTTACTCGGTATTTTTGGCCTTGTTTTGATTCGTAAAAAAATCAGCATACCTATAGAATACAAATTCACACTCTACTCGCTGTTATTTTCACTCTTATATTTATTAGAAATCACAATACCTTCTAAAAAGTTGGATAGGTATGTGTTGCCCTCTATAGTTCTGTTTTTGCTCGCCATAGCCTTTTTTTACAGGTACCTCTTTGTACTGGTTTCTAAAAATTTGCGTTGGTTAAGCTACCTAGTATTTTTGATAATTCCCTTGTGTACAATGTATAGACTACATCCAGATTATTTCTCTTATTACTCACCATTGCTGGGAGGC
>JBPOHY010000214.1:0-6190 GCA_052035055.1 candidate division WWE3 bacterium
ATCCTCCTCCACAGGGAGGCGTTCTACCACTGAACTAAGGCCACCACGCTAAGCCAGTAAAATAGCGCTTAGATTATAACATCTAGATTAAAAACAAAAAGGACGACCTCACATATATAAAGCCGTCCTAAAGAACTAATTTGAATCATCTATAACACCACCCAATAGTTTTATGAGATCTTCTTTTGTAGCCGGCTGCCCTCCATATGTAAAACTCCCACTGCCATGCTCGTAATGTCGTGTAACAAGAAATCTTTTACCAAATTGGTCATCACTCAATTTTACAGTAACAAGAGTCTGGCCTAACAAGTTTTTGACTTCCCAGAAAATAGAATAATCGTCAGGTGTCCCAGATTCAAAGAATTGACGAGCGCGTTGTTCAATTGAAAAAAAGTACTGAATCCAACGGCCAAAATAAGTTTTTTTAAACTCAGACAATACGCCGTGCACATCCAAAGAGTCTCCTAAGGCCTGGAGCGCTTCAATCTTTTGTCTATATTGTTCTCTCTTTTCAGCAATCTCGACTTTACGTTTTGCATCTGCCCTAATTCTTTCCCGCTTTCTTTCTTTTCTTTGATCATCATACTTTGAAAACATAAATATCTCCTTTTATCTAGATCTTACAAGGCTTATTGTTATTTGTTGGCGGCAGTATACACTTTATAGGTTATGTGCTCAAGGGTCTGAGGGGTTAATTGGTCTTAACTCGTTGCCAATTTAAAAAGTCCAAAAATCGGTCGGTATTTGTAAACGTATACTTTTCCCCTACTCCCGAAATATATTTAGAGACATAATACTTGGAATATGGATGGTACAAAAATATTGCTGGAATTTCCTCATGAACAACCTTTTGAAACTCGTTGTAGTGAACTATTCTTTTTTCGTTTTCGGGCTCATTCCTACCTTCTTCTAAAGCGCGGTCTGCCCTAACTTGGGACATTCCGCTTAAGTTGAGACCCGGAAAGTCTTTTTGGGTAGAATGCCAATGCACATAGCGGTCAGGGTCGCGACCAATTTCTTGGCCATACAGTAAGATTTCAAAGTTTCTGGGCATTATGACTTCTTCGGACACTTTATCGGCGTCTACTTCTCTAATTTGCACATCAATACCCAGCTTGTCTTCCCAAATATTTTCTATTTCATTCGCCATTTCTTTATGCTGCTTAATATCCGGTACGGTAAGTTCAATTACCTCCTTACTCAAGTCTTTAACAAATTTGGTGTCAAAATAATTAAAGTTAATATCCCTGTCTGTAAATACGTTGCGGCTAATTGGTCCTTGAACCGAGATTCCCTTACTATAAATAATTTGATCAACAGGTAAAACCGCCGCTAGTGCTTTTCGCAAATCTGCGTCTTGTGCAGTTTCATCGCGTAAATTAAAAAACAAGGCGTAGTAAACACCTTGTAATGGGAATTTAAGTTGATTGAAATTTTGCAAATCATGATCTTTAGTCGCTATAAAGCCGTCTATTTCTCCCAACTGCGCTGCTGTTTTGACCTCGTCTTCATTCGCGTAGTACCTAAATATTATTTTCTTAATATGAGCTTCTTTACTCTGGTGGAGTAAAACTATGCTTTTTACGACGGGACCACTCTTTTCTATACCTACAATATTAAATGGACCGCTGCTAGTGGGAGTTAGTTGGTCCTGAGTTTCTTCAGAATTTGCCGGCATAACGCCAACGGTCAACAAGCTCAAGAAAGGAGAATATTTATTTGGAAGGGTGTACCTCACCGTGGTGTCATCAACCCTATCTGTAGCTACTCCGGACAAATCGGTTACTTTGAAAGACGTGTAAATAAGATCATCTGCCGTTATTTTTTTACCATTTGACCAGTATTGATTGCTTTTGAGTTTAATTGTATATACCAAGCCATCTTGAGATATCTCCCAAGTATCGGCTAAATCGGGTAACAAGGTGCCGTATATATCATATTTAAACAAACCCCTATATATAAGAGAAGAAATCGTGATATCGCTTTGACTCTCATCTTTGCTTGGCAAAAACGAAGTCGGTTGCCCCACTACCCCTTCATTATAAGTAGGCGTTAACGGGGAGAACGCCAACAACAACATGTTAACGTAAATTAGTAGCTGTTTAAAAATGTCCACGCCTGTATTCTACCAAATTAACTAAAAAAGATTCGATATAAAGACCTAAATTCGAGCGTATATGTGGCGGGCAGTTCAGAAGGACATAAAAAAAGGCCGTAAAACTAACTTTTGTTTACGGCCTAATTACTATTTCTTTGCCCAGAAAAAACTTGGCAGGCCTCTTTTTAAGAGCAGATTTGCCCCACACTCTATACATTGATAAGCTCCAAAGGTGAGTTTTAGCAAATCCAATAAGTCATATGACACACCACAGCGCTCGCACACACACTTTCGTTTTTTAGGCGTATCTAGCATGTAGGTGAAACTTGGATGCGGCGCAACCATAAAGTCAAGGGGACGAGCACACCATTGAGTACCTTTAGCAAACTCGTAAACCGAACCAATTTTAAAGTGAGTGGCCTGGTCACATATCCGGATCCATTTATACAAACCCTTGTCCGGCTTATCATGCCAACCGCTAATCGGCCGCCAAAGTGCATTTGGAGTACCAACCCCCTGAATTAACAGAAAAAGCATACAGGCCGAGGAGTCGCGTCTTATTGCGACATACTGCATAAAACCTAACAATGCCGCTCTGCGACCATCTAGGGATGTAGCGTAATCAAAAGATATCTCGCTCATGGGTAGTCTCCTTAGTAATAGTTTTTTGGATTATAACAAAAAAAAGCCCCGCAAAAACCTTATAGGTAGTTACGGGGCTACGGGCAAAAAGTATTAATTGATTACAATAAGCACTAATTGATTACAATAAGCACTAATTGATTACAATATAGGATTTGGCAATTTTCTTAAGGGTCGTGGAATCAGTACCAATTAAAATGATATGTAATGTGATACCGCTCAACTTCTTAAGAATTTCCTCAGGTGCGGGAAGTGATGGGTCTTCGCAGTCAGAGATCAAAAGGATATCAGCTTTATAAGCACCACCTTTGCTGTCTTTCTTAATATCCTTAATTGCTCTATCTAAAGCAGCCCATATATCAGTACCTGCACTTGCCGGAGCCGGGTGGTTGATCAAGTAATTAATAAAAGCGGCTACCCCATCTTTTGTAAGAACTTCTTTGAGGGCTTTTGGCTCACTGTCGAAGTCCCTAAAAAGAAACTTGGTCTTGCCTTTGGCAGCCTCTAGACAGTACTTAAAAACAACTCCACGTGCCCAAGAGTCCCTTTTGTACAGCTTACCTTTATATGTCATAAACTGAGCCATAGATCCCGAGCGATCGCGCAAGATATATATGACTTTTTGCATGAGTACTGGCATAAATCTAACGTCCACGGTGGCATCACCCCTCCGTATACGAGATGGCAGCGAATCGATTGGATAAACCCAGCCTTCCGCACTCATTTGGTCAATCTGATTTAGCTCAGTCATACGTTTTCTGCGTCTAACAGGCCCAAACTTAGCTTCCGTTAGTACCGCACTGGTTGAATCCAAGTCAATATCAATCGGTATAGTACCAGAGGCAGCATGGAGTAAATCGAGAATATCCGAGCCTAACATATTTGCTATCTCTTCTAGATCGCGATCGTCCCAAAACTCAACATCCTTTTTGACATTCACAATCCCCTTAATGTACTCCGCGAGTTCCGGATCTTTTCTCAAAATATCCTTAAGCTGATCGCCTTGTTTTTTGCCGCTATCATCAAACCAATCTTCACCGCCAGTTTCGCTGCTAGAATCAGCGTCTGAATCTCCTGGAGTAGACGCATCAGAACCACGCATAGCTTCCCGTTTTGATTCGGCCCAACTACTAGCGGATCCCATATAGGTGCGGTATAGCAGGTACAAAACCCAAAAAAGGATTAACCACTTGATAATTTCAAGTAACAACTCTGAATTCATAACAACCCCCAGATGTATTTATTAATTATTTCTTTGGAGGCATCCAGGCGCTTGATCAGTTTCTTCTTAGCCTCCGCAGTAGACGTAATTGTGGGAGTTACTTTGTCGGCTTCAATGCGCAGGGACTTGATTGCCTCAACTACCTTAAGAGCATCGGCAGTCGATAGTGCACTTTTCGCAGAGACCGCACTATTGATTGCATTGGTAATTTTCTCAATTTGCGCGAACTCTATCTCAATGCGCTGTAAGTGCTGCCTAACACCTGCGTCGGTTTTATCTTCATGAACCTTAACCGCCTCAGCAATAATAGGTGTTGCAATGTCCATAAACAATTTTTGGGCTGGTGTATTGTAACCTGTACATAAACCATACTGCATTGCAAACAAATCCTCGTAAGCTAGCTCAACACGTCCATTCCTCACCGCTTCCGCTTCAACAACTTGAGTAAGGGTCGTAAGCTTTCGGTCAGTAATTTCAACGCCAAGTTTTGCGGCCTTATTGCGAAATGTATTAAGAATCCTGAGATATACAAGCATATAGGCCTCATCCGGAAATTGATTAGTTTCCGAAATAATCATAGCCAATTGCTGAATATCAGAAAAATTGACCCTAATAGGCATTGTGGTACTGGTAATGTGGTGAAGAAGAATCCTGAGTTGATTTGCTTCCTCCTTCAAAGCTCCTACTTCACAGACATACAGCCAACGATCGTTAAAAGCCCTGAGATTAAAGAAGGGCATTCGTAGCTCAACCTCTTCAGGACTCCAATTTGTGGTAGCAACTCCAGTATGCAGAGGCACAGAAATATTTAGCCGACCCTCCAGCAACCTCTTTTCATTAAGTAGGTCGTTAAGTCCCTCGGCTAAGCCTGCACCAGAGAACACCTCGTCAAGTAGTGCAAAATCCGCATCAGGCAAATAACCCTCAACAAAACGTGTCCAAACTTTTTGTTGCATTTGCTGTAGATCCAGACCACCAATAACATCAGACTTAGTGGTGTCTTGATCAAGCTGTAGCTCAAAAATCTTAGCTGGAACTCCGTTAACACCATGCCCAGAAAAACTACTAAAAAAAGCACGGGCAATCATAGTCTTTGCAGTACCAGGTTTCCCCCATACCATAACACTACCTCTGGTCAACGCCGCATAAATTAGCTGACGAACAAACCACTCGCGCTCAGGGAAAAACCAATTAAAGCGATCTTCTAAAGCCGTTAATTTGTGGGCGAGTCGTGAAACGGTTTTCCCTTGGTCTTGCGTTACATTAAACAAGCTTGTAGGGGCAACAGGAACGACGGGAGTGCTTGAATTATTACTCATTTTGGGTACCTCCAATTAATACCAGTTATAGATTTTAGTATGGGCGTTATATACACCAACGACATATTTTTCATATAAGATGTCGAGGATCAACATGACAAAGGTCATGAGGTCAAAAATGAAGTGTACAAAGATGGCAGCTAAAAGTCCATTCACGAACATAACCTTAAAAAAGAATAGACCTCCAACCCAGCTAAATAGATTACCTGTAATACCTTGATAACTATGACCTTCCTGGAATTTCCAGTTCGAGCAAAGAGCTGCTAACCCTATAGCCCAATTGCCAACAGGCTGCAAAATTGCAACATATCCAGAAACGGCATAAATGTTAAGAAAGTAAAGCGGACCGTTGTCTACGAACAAACTTTGTAAGCTTCCACCCACGAACTTATCTAGCAACCAAAAAATGCCAAGAAAACCAAAAAACATAACCCATCTAAAAGTTATCTCTTCTAAAACGCCGGCCATTAAGCTTGTGGTAAAACCAGTAAGCGGAATGGACTTAAGGCTTTTGTGCGCTTCTAAGGGCTGTACGGTATTTATCATTTTGTAGGCGTTAAGTGCAAAACCAATAATAAAAATTGGGGCTGCAGTAACAAATGGGTTACCCGAATAGAATAGAAAAGTATCAAATCTAAACGGAATTGCATCCCATTCAAAAGCAAAGCGCAAAAAAATGATCCATACAATCGCAACCAACGCATAAAACAAATAGTGCCTTTTGACATTAAGCTTTAATCGCATCGAAAACTCCTTATCCTATATTGTTTTCAAAGAACTAGACTTATTAAAATAAAAGCAGAAAATGCCTTTATAACAGGGAATTATACCATTTGTTGGCGACCTCTGCAAACAGGCTATAGGTTTGAACAAGGGCACAGAATAGTTGCAAATAAAAGCTACTAACTG
>JBPOHY010000068.1:0-6892 GCA_052035055.1 candidate division WWE3 bacterium
CTTGGAGTAGGTAGGCAAAAAATAATAGCAGGGCTAAAACACCAGCCTCGACTAACAAGAGAATAAATATATTGTGTACAGGTTGCGGAACAAAAAAGTCCGGGGTACTTACAAATGCGGTAAATAAGCCATAACCCAAACCAAATAGCCAGCGACTACCAAAAACAGAGTAGCTGGCCTCTGCTAAAGAAGCGCGTCTATAAAAAGATGGAAGTTCGCTAACCTTGGCATAAGGAATAAAAAAAGAAGCAACCATACACAAAACAAAAATTAGACTAATGATATTTCCACGACCTTTGCGCAGGAAGTGCAGCAAAAGAACACCCAGCCCAAAAGACAACCAAGCCACCGAGCTCAAAGTCAAAAATAAGGCGATACATCCAAAAATAAATACCACCCACAAAAACCATGCTCGGGATTTTTTTGCCAATTGCAAAATCCATAAAAGTACAATACTTAAGAAACCGCCAAAAACGTTGGGATGCCTAAAGGTGGCGTACGGTGGGATTTTAAGAACGCCAAAAAAGTTCTCCTTGTTGATACCAAAAGTAGAGTAAGAGTAAGGCTGCTCCCCAAAGAATAAATAATTGTTAAAAAGGGATGCTTGCCTAAACCATTGAGCAAAAGCTAATAGGCTCAATAGACCAACAGAAATGGCGAGCACACGCGTGAATCCTTCAAACTTAAATTCAAAACGTATAAAGCTACCTAAAGAAATGCTAAACAACGAATATAAGAGCACTCTAGCAAATAAGAACACGGCAATACCAAAAAGTTCACTACCAGCTAGGTACACATTAAATGCCGAAAGAAAGACGGTGAACAAAAACCAATATAAAAACACGTAACGGCGACGTAAAAGAGTATTAAAAATATCTCCAAGGCTTAACAAAACAAAAAAGGCGACGAGGATATCCTGTAAATAAACGGTAGGTACCAGATAATCAACAAGGATGCCATTTATATAGCTCGGAGCTAACTCAAAATGCTTACCTAGATTTAGGGGTAACAAAAACAGGATCAAAAAAAATATAGGATAACGAAGTTTTTTTATTAAGATAATGCCCATGTAATTAGCTGTACTTAAAAACTAGCGATTCGTGGGCAGACTTGATAAAACTTTCTAGAGTATGGTCTATGGCAGGAAGTTTGGCAACTCTTAAAGCCGCGGCTATTAGAAAATCGGCGATGTGTGCATTTTTAGACAAAAAGGGTCCGTGGAAATAAGTACCTATGGTATTTTTAAACAACAACCCCTCAGTATTGTCCTCTGAATTGTTACCATGCCCAGTTAAAACCAACGCTAGTGGAGTTATTGTAGGGGACAAGTATGTACGACCACCGTGATTTTCGAACCCTACCAATTTAGTGCCTAAAGTGTTTACAGCGGTAAAAAGTTGGTTCTGCTGTAGAGCAGGCGAAATAGTACAAACCATATTACCAACACAACGGGGCTTAGCCTGACCAAAGTGTTGTGTATAAAAATCCAATATACCCAAACCCTCAATAACTGTAGCATCTGCAGTCTTATAGTAATTGCCCAAAAGTTGATAGGATCCGCAAATATATAAACCTACGCCGCCTTGTAAAATGTAATCTCTTAAAAACGGGCCCTTATTGGTAATAAGGTCCTGATACATATGTTTTTGCCCAGAATCCGGACCGCCGCCCATAAAAACCAGGTTCACACCCGACATGAGTGCAGGAGTGATTTGGGTAGTAGAAGTAATATACAAAACCTCGGTATCAAAACCGCGTAAAGAAGCTCTAGTTTGAAAGACCTCAACATTGCCGGTATCACCATATAGATTTAATTCGTCCGGATAAAAATAAGCAATCTTTAGCATCATGGAATACTCCTTCCTACAACTACCTTGCGAACTTGTAACATAGCCGAATAATTTGGAAAGATAACGATATTGGAAACACTGGTGTCTAAAACAATTTGATTTACGGCAACCTCTAGATTTTCGTGTACATTAGCGCTCAAAACATTTACTCCGGCGTAACACAGCCGGACAGCCATATCTAGCGCGCGCGAACCACTAACATAGACCTGCTTGTTTTCACAACATAGTCTAAGAACCGTCGGATCCACGTCAAATATCCATGAAACGTCGTGTCCGTCAGGAACGTTGTCGTTTAGAATGAATAAAACACAGTTGCACAGGGAAGTATGCGACTTAAGCATATCTAAATTAGCATTTAAACTGGCTGGATTCTTTGCCAAAAAAATCCTAAACGACTTGTCTCGATAATTAATTAACTCACCACGACCATATGCAGGTTCAAAGGACCTGAGAGAGCGCACGATGACCGGTGGGGCTATATTAAGATAGTTAGTAACCTTTAGAGCACACGCTAGGTTGAGCAAGTTAAAAGAACCATAAAGCGTAGAGGATTCCAAAAAAACCTCGTTAATATCTGCAGTAGAAAAGGCAGTGGCTTGTGTAGGAAACAGAGTAGGCAGGTCGGCAAAGATACTGTCTACAGAGCTATAAAATATTTTGGTATCTGAGGAGAGTAGCTTAAAAGATTCTAACCAACGGGTGTAAATGAGGTCCACTTCCCAATGACGGTCTAATTGATCTCGCGACAAATTCAGTAGGCAAATAATTCTAGGGTTGATATGCGGCAATATTTTGGGTAAAACAGCCTCGTCTACCTCTAGGATGGCGCAGTTAACGGGAAGAGACCCGGGCAGTGACATGCGTAATAGAATAGACGTCAACAAGCCCTGCAATAGATTAGAACCCGTGTCATTGCTTAAAGTCTTAAAATCAGCCTCTGTAAGTATATTTGCTATTAATTTAGTGGTTGTGGTCTTACCGTTAGTACCCGAAACAATAACGGTGTTACTAGGCAAAAGAGAGAATATATCTTGTAGAGCATTTGGAAATAGTTTTAACACAAAGTAACCAGGCCAGGTGAATCCAGATCCCAGTTTAAAAGTTTTTATTATAAAGTAGATTATTTTTGCAATAAGCGTGTATATAGATTTCATAGTTAGTCCACAACCATTCTACCAATTCATATATATAATACGTAGGAGTACCAGTAGTATTGTGGATAGTTTGGATAACTGCGTTACCGTTGTTGTGTTAGCTTATTAACTGCTTTGGTTATGCACATGCACCTTTTTGCTACTGTGGAGGTGTTAACGCACTGCCAACAGCCCACAACCTTGCTGGCTACGCTTTTTTACCTGTGCATATCTGTATGTTTTTTGTGGATTAGATGTTTATAACTGAGGGGACTTTTCCACATACCTTATAGGTATTTACTCCATTTTCCATACTGATCCACATTTATTCCACACGTCTATAGTAGTTGCCTTACTGCTGCTACTTCCTGTCTTATACGCTCTGTCTCTTTTAGCTCATGCTTAATCTTTTCGACTCCGTGCATTATTGTTGTATGATCGCGGCCACCTAAAAAGTCCCCAATAGACATTAGCGGGGTTTTTGTTATGTCGTATATAAGGTACATTGCGACTTGTCGGGGGAGTACCATCTCTTTTGTGCGTCTCTTTCCTTTTACATCTTCGGCCTTAACCGCGTAATATTTGCAAACCGCTTTTAAAATTTGATTTATGCCTACGTGTTTGTTCATCGCATGCGTGTTAGTTCCTAAAACTTCTTGTGCGATTTCAATAGTTGGCGCTGTCTTAATTGCTAGGGCCTTGGCTACTACCTGTAAATAAGCACCCTCCAGTTCTCGCACGTTAGAGTGTATTGCTTGCGCTATAAAGTCTATAACCTCATTTGCCATAACGGCGCTTGAGGAGTCCCTTTTATGTCTGAGTATTGCCACGCGCATATCCATGTCTGGTTGTTGTATGTCTGCAATAATTCCGCTACTAAATCTTGACGTGATTCGTTTTTCCAACGTTGTAAAATCTTTAGGCGGTCTGTCGGATGTAAATACTAGCTGTTTTCCCTCCATATATAGCGTGTTAAAAGTGTGGAAAAATTCTTCCTGAGTAGTTTCCCGGCCAATAATAAATTGCACATCGTCTATTAGTAACACGTCTGCGGATCTGAACTTTTTCCTAAACTCATTTGCGGTATATTTGCCCTTGCCTTTGCCGCTTTGTATCGATTCTATTAGTTCATTTGTGAATGCCTCTCCCGTTGTATAGAGTAAGTTCGTTTTTGGATTATCCAGCAAAATTTTATTTCCTATAGCCTGCAGCAAATGCGTTTTTCCTAGTCCAACCCCAGAGTACAAGAAAAATGGATTGTAATCTGTACTTACTTTATTAGCTACAGCTATTGCTATCGCATATGCCAGTTGATTGTGGGGTCCCACTAAGTAGTTCTCAAATGTAAATTTTGGGGTAAGTCCCGACCTTCTTATTATAGAAACATCCACCTTTGTGCCTTTTCCACTTTCACGTTGGGTTTCGTTATCTATAAAGAGTGGGCCTAGGGGCTTGTCTTGCTTTTCGGTTGGTGTACCTATATCGTCTCTGACTACAAAGTTTATCGCTAATTTTTTTCCACTAACGCGTTCAAGCGCATCTGCAATAAGAGATGCAAACCTATTTGTTTGTTTTTTTGCGTAGTCGCTAATGAGTACTAGATCAATTGAATCCTCGGTTAAGTTTTCGGCGGTGATTTTTAAAATCCAAGTCCTATACGTCATTGGATTCAACAATGTTTGCATATCGCCCAAGGCTTTTTTCCATAATTTTTCTGTTTCAGGATTCATAATTTGTACTTAATTTTGTTGAGAGCAGTAAGCGGGGTAGTGAGTTAACTCTACAAAAGTTATCCACAATAATAAAGCAATGTAAATTTTGGTTTGTTTGCTATTGTTTTTGATTAATTAACGGGGCTTCCTCTGGCTTTATATCGGTTCTCATAAAGTACACGCCTTTTAAATATTCGGACCGTGTTTTATCTAGCGCCCCTACAAATTGGCTAAAGTCTGGGGCAAATGTCAATATTGGACCTTTGTACTCTTCTTTGTAGTGTTTCCCATCCCAGATAACTATCACATCCAGGCCTGCGTTACGTGCGGATTCTACTCCCGGTAATGAATCCTCAAATACCAGCACTTCCTGGGGTTTTAGGTTAAGATTTTTAAGACCTGCGATATACACATCCGGGGCTGGTTTGTGCTTTTTTACCTCATCCCCACCGATTATAAAGTCAAAAAGGTTTTCCATACCAATAATTCTGAGGACTTCGGTTACTATTGCTTTGTCCGCGTTTGATACTAAGGCAGTTTTGAGTTTTAGGTTTTGTTTTATTTCGTAGTGAAATGACCAAAACCCATCTTTTACTTTTATCCCCGCTTTAGCTGCTAAATTAAAGTATTCCCGATTAGTTAACTCTACTAACTCCTTAATACTACTTTTTACATCCAGGTTCAGCATCGAAACGATGTAGTCCCATTTTTCCTCTAAATACATCCCTGCCGGCAACTCGCTAAAGTCTACCCAGTCGTTTTCCGAAAGCTTGAGTACATTTATCATGGCCTGTTCCCACATAGCGTTTGAGTCTACAATCGTTCCATCTAAGTCAAAAAATACAGCTTTTTTATTTTCGAAAAATTGCTTAAACATAGTCGCTTATGAGTGGGAGTTTTTTACCTTTCAATTTCATGTATACGACATATCCTGCGAGAGGCGGTCCAAATAGTACATTAATTGGGAATTCCCAAATCTTACAGGCACCTCTAGCTTGCAGTAGTACCGCATAAAATAGTCCTAAACTAAAGTATATAAGTGTTAAAAACGTAAGTAGATTCATACCTTGGTGTATGTTAACATTCTACTATGAATCAACCTGACGAGCTAGAACAACCAGTTGACCAAGCGCCTTCGGACGAAGATGTAACATTCCTATGTCCTAACTGTGGAAAAATATCGCGCGATGATGTTGTTTTTTTGTGTAACGTTTGTAAACAAGAGGACTTAATCGAGAAAGAGGGTCTTTATATGTGCCCTGCATGTTTGAACCCCGGAGACAATTTTGAGTGCATGATCTGCGAATCAAAAGAAGTAAAAATGAAAGAGCGTCCTCACAAAGTCAAGTAATCTAGTACTTATTCTGTTTCTTCATCAAAAAATCTTTTTAATATTAGCGCTGCCGAAAATTGATCTACCGTACGCCTTCTTTTTTGGGATATGTGTAGTTCAATCATTTCCTCCTGGCTCTCTTCCGATGTATATGCTTCGTTTACAAACGTAACTGGTCTTTTGACTCTAATCTTTAATAGCTTTATAAAACGACGTACTTTTAGAGATTGTGTGGTTTCCTTTTCGTCTTGGGTAAGCGGAAGTCCCACAATAATATTAGTTACCTTATTTTCTATTACGATCCTGGCAATCTCATTTATCGCGGTGTTTGGGTTTTTACCGTCAATAATTTGAAGAGGGCTCGGTAATTTATTGGTTCCAAACGCTAGCCCTATATTGCGTTCGCCGTAATCTATTCCAAGGTAAATTTTTTTTGCTGTTTTATTCACGTTCAATTGTTAATTCTATATGGTCTTTATTTTTAGGTACCTTTTCTAAGAAAGGTATGTGGGGTGAGATATTCAATTCATAGGATTTTATGTTTCGTATACTTCCCAATACTTTTTCTGCGTCCTTTATGCTTTTCCCTGCTAAATCCGTTTTTACCGAATCTTCCGAAATATCAGGCACTACAAAAGTTTTTAGCGTTACTTGAATATCTGCCTCTATAGCTGTTAGTTTGGTTGTAGCTGTATTGCCTAATATCTCCACGGCTGTTTCACGATCCTTGTCCGATAATACAAAGCCCTCGGGTATAAATTCTTTAACGAGCTGATCTAATTGCGCATCCAATTCTTGCTTGGAGTACGCTAACCCTTCGGCTTTAGCCCCGACCGATAGGGATAATTCCTCAACCTCTTCGCC
>JBPOHY010000187.1:0-2779 GCA_052035055.1 candidate division WWE3 bacterium
ATTGTTTGTCGGATACTTTGTACAACCACTGCGTGGGCATTTGCTCTTTATTACTAGCCTCTTGGCACTAGCGGATTTAGCCATAGCGCTTGTTTATAAAATCGGGAGTTGGATTAAAAAGTAAATAGTTGTCAAAAAAAAACAGCCACCTTAACGGTATATACCAATAAGGTGGCTTTTCATTCCGATTATAAAAAACTTACTTGAACCAGATCACCAAATTTATAGTTACTCCCTCAGGCACACATACATGTACTTGGTGCGGGTATGAGGGGTCCGGGTAGGTGGCATAAGTTGTAATCAACACCTCTTCAGGATGCAAGTAGTCGGTAACGGCATATACCCCCTCCTGAATAGGAATCTTGCCCAAAAATTGGAGGTCCTCAAAGTCAAACCAATTTTCTGCGGAAGCGGTTGTGTATAGTGTAGTACACCCGGATATACTAAAAAGTCTTGGGTGGTCCTCTATGCCTACGTGTCCCACAGGAACATAGTCTGGCAAAGGAAACATTACAGCTGATTTGTATTGGCCCAATTCAATAATTTCTGGATTAAGCTCAAAGTCACCACGGTCAAACGCATTGTCAAACTTTGCCGGGTTTGTATAAAACTTATTGGTAAAATGAACAAGAAAAACAACAGTAAGTAGAAGCCCAGCGACAGCAAGCACTAACCTAGTCGTGGAACTAAACATAGGAACCTCCTAAATAGCTATGTTACCTCAAAGAAAATTATTTGCTATGGGGCATTATACCGGGAAACCCGCGTATGCGCAACTAGAGATAGGAAATAATATCAGAAACAGCAACACGCTCTTGTTTTGTAGTATCACGATCCCTAACAGTAACTGTGCCGTCTTCTAGGGTTTGATAGTCTACAGTAATACAACATGGAGTACCAATTTCGTCCTGAGCTAGGTATCTCTTACCAATGTTCCCCCTGTCATCAAAGTCTACATGGATGCCCTTACTAAGCAGCCCTTCATATACCTCTTTTGCTTTGCCTACGAGTTCTGGCTTGTTACGCACCAATGGAAATACTGCCGCCTTATATGGAGCTACCTTCTTATCCAATTTTAAAACTACGCGGTCTCCATCCTGAGTGTAAGCATCCATGAGTAAGACAAACATTAGCCTATTTAGTCCAATGGAATATTCAACAATATGTGGGATGTACTTTTCCCCACGTTCCTCGTCATTGTAAGTAAAATCTTCTCCCGAAAACTCCCCATGTCTTGATAAATCCCAATTGCTCCTGTAATGGATACCTTGAAACTCTTTCCAACCGAAGGGAAAATTGTATTCTAAGTCAGTCGCCACTTTGTTGTAGTGAGCCCGCTCTTTGAATTCCTGGTCTCGTAACCTTAGGTTTTCTTTCTTTATTCCTAAACTAATCAACCAGTTCATAGATATTTCTTTGAACTGCGCAAAATATTTATCTGAGTCACTAGGATGTAAGTACATTTCTAACTCCATTTGTTCAAATTCACGCGTTCTGTAAAAAAATGGCCCAACCTTTATTTCGTTTCTAAAGGCTTTCCCAATTTGAGCTATCCCAAACGGAAGCTTTTTACGCGTCGAATCTTTTACCAAATTAAAGTTATAAAAAATCGGCTGGCATGTTTCTCCACGTAGATAGGCCTTAGACTTTGAATCTGCTGTAGTACCGATTTCAACCTCGACTAGTTGATTAAAAAACTTAGCATTAGAAAGCTGATTTCCATCGGGGCTTAAAATTTTATTTTCCAGAATAGTTTGGTCAAATTGTTCTAAAGTATATCCATCAGAAATAATGTCTAATGCCGCATCTATCAAATGGTCAGCACGATAACGTTTATGGGTTACTAAGTCTTCGACCATAGCGTCAGCAAATGAAGCAACATGCCCACTGGCTTCCCATACCCGTGGATGTGAAATTATGGCCCCATCAAGGCCAACAACATCTGGGCGTTTGGTCACAAAAGCTTCCCACCAAATATTTCTAAGGTTACGCAACATTTCAGCACCCAACGGTCCAAAATCATAGGTAGCCTCCCAACCGCCATAGGGCTCACTGGATTGATATGCAAACCCCCTCCTCTTACATAGACTTATAATTTTTTGTAGTGTATCATCCGTCATAATCACCCTATTCTACCCAGAATATCGCACAAAATGAAGGACTTTGGCCTAAAAGGCAATTGTGTCTTCTTTCTCGCGGTAATATCACCGCGAAAAATAAAGGAGCAAGCAGTGAACTCAAGTTCTATAGTAGACAACGTCATTTTTAGCAGAATTATATGTTGGATAGTAATAAACTTAATAATTACACCAATCGGGGGCTTAGTAGCTATTACAAAAATGCTATTAAGTACTCAAAGCAGGGGCAAAAAAGCAATAAGTATCCTAACTTTTGTACCTGGTTTTTTTATTTCAGTGGTTATCTGGGCACTTGTGGTATACGTGGGGATGTTGCTAGTTCAAGCAGTAATCATTTAGCAGTTGACATAGAGATGTGGCTTTTTGTCCCGGCTACATCTCTAAGCTTTTAAATGTAGTGGATACGACGTCAGCCACATAATTTTTTAACAAACCATTATTATTTCTATACAACCTTTTTTGAGTATTAGCCTTGAGCAGCATTAAGAATTTATCCTCGGGGCGGTACCCCAGAAGCTGCATTAACTCGAGTTCAAATTTATTAACAATATGTTCTCTACGGGCGTCTAAATCGGTTGTGGTTGCAGTAAACTTATCGAGCGTATTAAGGAGCAAATTGTAAACGTCATCAGCACCCTCAT